>WFVK01000237.1 GCA_015491705.1 Nitrospirota bacterium
AGAACGCAGGGGCCTCCGAGGAGATGGCCTCAACCGCTGAGGAACTCGCCTCCCAGGCAGAGCAACTGCAGAACGCCGTAGGCTTCTTTAAAACCGACGATGACGATAAGGCCGCAAGAAGACACAGGACGGTAAAGACCGCAAGGGCGCTCCCGCAGACACAGCATAAAACAAAGGTGGCCCATATCGTGCAGCATGAGAAAACAGAGCCCGCCAAACCCGCGGGAGTAGCCCTGGACATGGGCAACAGTGACGATACAGACGAGGAGTTCGAAAAATATTAATCTTGCTCTGTTGCGGCCGTTATCCGTGACCGTAAAAACACGGATTCCGGCCGCAGGGACCACAACTACGGCTGAAACATGAACGCGACAATGAATGACAGCAGGTTTACGAATATGTTCAGGGTGCGCCTGTCTGACAGGGATTTCCACCGCCTGAGCGGGTTCATACAGAGAGAATGCGGCATCAGGATGCCCGAGTCCAAAAAGATACTGCTTGAGTCGCGTCTTCAGAAGAGACTGAGAAGTCTCGGACTGTCTTCCTTCTCCGCGTACTGTGACTACCTGTTCAGTCCCGAGGGTCTTGAAAATGAAGTCGTTCACATGATCGATGTGGTAACCACCAACAAGACCGATTTTTACCGGGAACCGAGGCACTTTGAATATCTGGTGCAGAAGGCATTGCCGGAGCTGATAACAAGATACGGCTCCGGCATTAACAGGAACCTGACGGCCTGGAGCGCAGGCTGCTCCACAGGGGAAGAACCTTACACGCTGGCGATGGTCCTCAGCGAGTTTGCAAGAAAATCTCCCGGATTGAATTTCAGATACCTGATCCTTGCCACGGACATATCGACAAGGGCGCTGGAAAAGGCAAAGAAAGGAATTTATGAGGAGGAGAGGGTGGCCCCCGTTCCCCTGGAGATGAAAAAGAAATACCTCCTGCGGGGGAGGAATAAACACAGGGGGCTTGTCAGGATCGTGCCTGAACTGAGGGCGGTCGTGAAATTCAGAAGGCTGAACTTCCTGGAAGATTTCAGAATGCGTGAATATATGGACATCATCTTCTGCCGGAACGTTATCATCTATTTTGAGAGAGACACACAGGAAATGCTGCTCAACAAGTTCTGCCAGCGGCTGCGCACGGGAGGATATTTATTCATAGGACACTCGGAGACGCTGAACGGCCTTGATTTGCCGCTGGTGCAGATTGAGCCTACGGTTTACAGAAAGGAACATTAGATGAAAAAGAAGATAAAAGTGCTCATAATAGACGACTCGGCAGTGGTAAGGCAGACACTTGAAAAGGTCCTGTCTTCAGACCCGAGGATAGAGGTTATGGGCGCTGCCCCGGACCCGTTCATCGCCGCGGAAAAAATGCGCAATGAAACTCCGGATGTAATAACCCTCGACGTTGAGATGCCGCGCATGGACGGCATCACCTTCCTGCAGAAGATCATGAGCCAGCATCCGATACCTGTGGTCATCTGCTCGAGTCTCACCGGCAAAGGGTCCGAGACCGCGCTGAAGGCCCTCGAATACGGAGCGGTCGAGATTATTGAAAAGCCCAGGACCGGTGCAAAAAGATTTCTTGAAGAATCCGGAATACTCATCTGCGATGCGGTCAAGGCCGCATCCGTGGCAAAGATAAAACGCCTCGCCGAGAAAACGATCAAGGTGACTCCCACGCTCACCGCCGACGCCGTCATTGCAAAGCCCAAGACAAAGGCCATGATAAGAACGACCGAGAAGATCGTGGTTGTAGGCGCATCAACCGGGGGCACGGAGGCCCTTGCCTCATTTCTCAAGGCCCTTCCCGCGGATGTCCCCGGCATAGTGATCGTCCAGCATATGCCTGAAAACTTTACAAGCGCCTTTGCCAGGAGGCTTGACAGCATATGCCAGGTGTCGGTCAGGGAGGCATCCAACAATGACAGCGTAATCAGGGGCCATGTCCTGATCGCCCCCGGAAACCGCCACACCCTGCTCAGGAGGAGCGGTGCAAGATATTATGTCGAGGTAAAAGACGGCCCGCTCGTCAGCCGGCACCGTCCTTCCGTGGATGTGCTGTTCCGTTCCGCAGCCCGCTATGCCGGCAAAAATGCGGTGGGGGTTATTATGACGGGTATGGGAGATGACGGGGCAAGGGGAATGTCCGAGATGAAGGAAGCCGGTGCATACAATATTGCACAGGACGAGGCCACATCGGTTGTCTTCGGAATGCCGAACGAGGCCATAAAAAGAGGCTGCGTGGACAAGGTCCTGCCGCTGGGCAGGATTGCGCAGGAGGTTGTCAATGCCTGTGACCGGTAAACCGCAGCGCGGGCCGTCACGGAGTGATGCCGGCCCATGGAGGATATTCATATAAAATGACAGAGGCCCCTTCCCTGCTTGAGACAATCAGACAACTGAAAGAGGCCAAGGAAGCAGCCGAGGCCGCCAACCGCGCCAAGAGCGATTTCCTGGCCAATATGAGCCACGAGATCCGCACGCCCATGAATGCAATCATCGGAATGACAGAGCTCATCCTCGATACCGACCTGACGCCGGAACAGAGGGAATGTATTGAAATCACCAGGCAGTCGGCTGATTCTCTCCTGAGCCTGCTGAACGATATCCTGGATTTTTCAAAGATCGAGGCCGGGAAGATGGAGCTTGAGATCACGGATTTCAACCTCCACACAACGCTGAACAGTATAATCAGGACTCTCAGGGTGCAGGCAAACAAGAAGGGGCTCGAGCTGCTCTGCCGGATCAGTCCCGATGTCCCGGCGGAACTCAGGGGAGATAATGTAAGGCTCCGGCAGATAATAGTCAACCTTGTCGGAAATGCCGTCAAGTTCACGGAAAGGGGGAAGATCGTCGTAAATATTGAACGCGCATCTTCCGGGAACGGCGATAAAGACACCGGGAGGCATGAAGACGACGGGACCATACTCCTGCATTTTTCCATAACCGACACGGGCATCGGCATTCCTGCAGACAAGCTTAAAAGCATATTTGAAAGTTTCACGCAGGTGGGAGGCTCCACCGCCGGTAAATACGGCGGAACAGGTCTCGGCCTGAGCATATCGAGAAAACTCGTGCACATGATGGGCGGGGAAATCCGGGCTGAAAGCGAACCGGGCAGGGGAAGCGCCTTTCACTTCACGGCACGGTTCGGCCTCCTTCGCAACGCGGAAAAACAGGAGCAGGTTTCACATGGGAAACGTCACGAAACCGGA
>WFVK01000238.1 GCA_015491705.1 Nitrospirota bacterium
ATTTTATAATGATTCGGGCTACAGTTTTTTTCAGAAGCAAGGCAGGCGCGGGCCGGTGCCGCTGGAGTCTCCGGGGGACGGTCTTTGAAAGA
Organism: Nitrospirota bacterium; assembly: GCA_015491705.1. Taxonomy (GTDB): domain Bacteria; phylum Nitrospirota; class Thermodesulfovibrionia; order UBA6902; family UBA6902; genus JAADFS01. The sequence continues at coordinate 93 of WFVK01000238.1, forward strand.
CAGGGGATGAGGGGATTTGCGTGCAGCGCTCTCATTATACTGATACTGGCTGTTTTGTTCTGCCGTGATACATCCGCTGCCGCCGATATTGTCGCGGTGCAGAGCATTAACATTAAACCGTACAATGATGCGTTGCAGGGATTTGAAGATGCCTGCAATTGCGATGTCAAACGGTTCTTTGTCACTGATTCAGGAGTGGAGGATATTATAGAGGCTGTCCGCAAGACAAGGCCCGCGGTTATCCTTGCAATAGGAATGGATGCGCTTGACAGGGTTAAGCGCATAAAGGATCTGCCGATCGTTTACTTCATGATTCTCAATCCTCCCGCCGCCGCCCCTGATGATAATATTACGGGTGTCAGCCTGTATATTGATCCGGTGAGACAGTTGTCCCTTCTGAAAAAGACCGTGCCGGATGTCAACACCATAGGGCTTTTATATGATCCGGCAAGGACGGGGGATTTTGTAAGGAGGGCCCGCATTGCCGCGGGGAAGGCGGGCACCTTATTAATTGCAAGAGAGATTCATAGTCCGAAGGACGTCCCTGTGCAGTTGCAGGGCCTCAGGGGAAAGATAGACGCCTTCTGGATGCTGCCCGACATTACCGTTGTTACTCCCGAGACGGTCGAGTTTCTGTTCCTTTTTTCTTTTGAGAACAGGATACCCGTGATTACATTTTCGGATAAATACCTGGAGATGGGCGCATTGATATCGTTTGATATTGATGCGCCCGACATAGGCATGCAGGCATGGGGGATGACCGAAAAGATTCTGTCGGGAACGGATATAAGAAAAATCAAAGAAGCCGATGCGAGAAAGGCGGTTGTAACAATAAACCGCAAGACGGCCGGGAAACTGGGAATAAACGTGGCCGGCGAATTTCTCAACAGGGCGGAGCCGCTTGAAAAGTGACCCTCTGAAGGGCCTGCCGAGCCTGCCGGGAACCATATGAGATTTTTAAGCTTTCTGAAATACAACCGTGAGAGTTTCGGCGCAAAGATATTCTATCTCTTCACGATCTTTCTGGTGACCTTTTACGTTGCCTTTACGGCCTTCTTCGTCTATTACCAGAGCAGGACGCTCAGGCAGAATCTCATATATGAAGGGAAAGAGTTTGCAAAGCATCTTGCACAGAGCTCAAGGCTCGGCGTGTTTGCAGAGAGTGAAGACCTGCTCAGGGACCCGGTTCAGGCTATTATGCAGAGCAAGGGAGTGATGCTGGTTCAGGTCTTCAGTCTTGACGGCGGGGAACCCAGGCTCCTGAAAAGGGCGGAGAAGGCAGGGGCCGCTGAATCGCCGTACGGTGACGGGCGCCTTTTCCCCGGCGGGAATATAGCCGATATGCTCGAAAAGTCCGGCTCGCCGCTGTATTTTGAAGGCCGTGACAGGATCGAATTCTGGTCGCCGGTCATGTCCGGCGAGGCACATTCCGCTGAAGGATACTCTGAAGAAGAGGCCCTTTTCTTTGAAAGAGATTCAACGGGCACAAAAGATAAAATGATCGGCCTCATCAGGATTATATTTACTACAGAGCACATGAGGAACAGCCTGAAGGACCTGCTCCTGAAAAGTATTTTTGTCCCGGTTATCTTTATAATTCCCGGATGGATCATAGCTTACTTTATAGTCAGGGGAATAACAAGGCCGCTCGGCAAGCTGACCGAAGGCGTCAAGGCGATAGAGACCTCCGGGTCTTTCAGGAAGATACCGGTTGAGACAAGGGATGAGATAGGCAGGCTTGCAACGGCCTTTAATGATATGGCTGAATCACTGCAGAAAAGGGAAGTGGAAAAGCAGCAGCTTGAAGAACAACTGAGACATTCGCAGAAAATGGAGGCGGTCGGAACGCTTGCCGGCGGCATAGCCCATGACTTCAACAATACACTCAGTACAATACTCGGCTATGCACACCTGTTACAGAAGAGAATCGACAGGAAAGACCCGGCAGGCAGGTATCTGGAGCATCTGCTGTCATCCGCAAGAAAAGCGGCGGTTTTCATACAGGGCCTTCTTACATTCAGCAGGAAAGAGGTTTACAATCCCAGACCGGAGAATCTTAATGATATTGTCAGGAATGCAAAGGGGATTTTAGAGAGGTTTCTCGGCGAGGACATAGATCTGAAGGTCGAACTTTCAGAGGAGGATTTGATCATAATGACCGATGCCGGCCAGATAGACCAGGTGCTGATGAATCTCGCCACAAATGCAAGGGATGCCATGCCCGAAGGAGGCTCGCTGACGATAACCACCGGTTCCGCCGAGCCGGATAAAAAGTTCCTGTTGTCCTCCGGCGGCGGAGAGCGAGGCAGGTTTGCCGTGATAACCGTCACGGATACGGGAAGAGGCATGGATGAACATGTCAAGGAGAGGATATTCGATCCGTTTTTTACTACGAAGGAAACCGGCAGGGGAACAGGGCTGGGTCTTTCCATGGTATACGGTATAGTCAAGCAGCACAAGGGCTACATAGATGTTATCACCGGACCCGGCAGGGGTACGACATTTAAAATCTATCTTCCTCTCAGCGGCCCGGTGAATGAGAAAAAAGTGACAGAGCCCCTGCCAATGCCCGGCCGCGGCTCGGAAACGGTGCTTGTAGCCGAAGACGATGAAGACCTGCGGAGG
>WFVK01000239.1 GCA_015491705.1 Nitrospirota bacterium
GAGTACAACGCCCTCAAAAAACTCGACAAGGACCTTGCAAAAGACCTCAGGGAGAAGATAAAACTCAACTGAAGCCGGGCTGTCCCCGCCTTTATGCCGCATTAAGGTTCCCCTTTAAAGCAGAAGCCGGAGGTTCCTTATCTCATCCCGCGGCTCTGTGACCTCTTTCAACCTGCTGTCCGCATAGGTTTCCGTTTTATAGGAACCGTCGTCCGTGAAGGTTACCGTCACCGCTCCGTCCCGGTCCGTCCTGAGGACATTCACCCCTGCATTTCCGTATCTTTCAAGCGTCTCCCTGTGGGGATGCCTGTAGGGATTGTTCCTGCCTGCGCTTATTACCGCTGTGCGGGGGCCGACCGTCCTTATGAACCCGGCGGTACTTGATGTCCTGCCCCCGTGGTGCGGCACCTTGATAATATCACTCTCGAGCAGGCTGCCGAGGGATGTCAGGTTTTCCTCGGCCTCTTCTTCAATGTCCCCGGTAAAGAGCACCGAGGCGCCGCGGGATGCAATCTTCAGGACAAGGGAGTCGTTGTTCTGGTTGCAGGGCCCCCCGCCCGGAGGTGCTGCACAGAATTCATTATAGGGGTGAAGCACGTAAACCCTGTATCCCCCGGCCTCAAGAACGTCTCCCCTCTCAGGTATCCTGCGGGCAATTCCCTGCTTTTCTATCTTTTCAAGGAAATCCCGGGCCTCATCAGTCACCCTGCCGTTTAACCACACCTCCCCTACATCAAAATTATTCATTAAGTAGATAAGCCCGCCGAAATGGTCGGGGTGGGGATGGCTTGACACAAGATAGTCGATCTTTCTTATTCCTCTGGACCACAGATACGGGGCGACAACCATGCGGCCCATGTCAGGATCATACGTGCCGCCGTCGATCACCATCACCCTGTTGTCCGGCAGTTCCACAACAGCTCCATCGCCCTGCCCCACGTCCAGAAAGGTAACCCTCAGCCCGCCGTCCGGCAGGGAGGGCCTGATTATATAAATGCACAGGACAAAGAGAAGCGGCAGAAACCGCCATTTATAATACGCGGCAGGGCTGTTCCCCTCCGGAGGCTTTTTTAATATGAGCGCCAGGGAGAGATAATAGAGCACCGCTGTTGCAAATGAAGGACTGTGGATACGAATATCTGCATAGGGCACCGTGGAAAAAAGCCTTATCCCCTTCAGCGTGAAATGCGTAACCGCAGCGGTCAGGCCGCTTGCAGGCATTACGGGCAGGTCGAATACAAGGGCGGAAAAGCCTGTAAACAGCCCCAGCGGAAGGATGATGAAACATACAACAGGCGTTATTACCAGATTTGTAAGGGGAGCCAGCAGGGGGAACTGTTTGAAATATACCGCGGCCAGCGGCGCCGTCCCCATGACAGCGGAGACGGTTATCATGACCGCTGTCTTTATCTTTTCCGGCATCCCCCTGATCCCGGGCGGGGCCGGCCCGTCCTGCAGGTCCCTGCCTCTTTTTTCCAGGACATACCCGATAGACAGCACGGCAAGGAATGAGAACTGGAATGAGAGATCAAAGAGCGCATCCGGCTGCCACAGGAGGATGATAAAGGCGGCGATGGACAGGGAGTTCAGCCACTGGCCTTTTCTCCCGGTAAAAAGCGCCAGCATAAAGATAAAAACCATTATCAGAGAGCGGATTGTCGGCACGCTCGCGCCTGAGATCAGTGCATACAGGAGCAGGGCGGGAAATGCCAGCACAACGGCTGTCTGTGTCGGGGTTATATATAAAGTCATCCTTGCAAGGGCATTCACCGGAAGGCGGTTGACCGCTCCCCTTACAAGCATGAAGAGAATCACGGCAAGCAGCCCGAAATGCGTGCCCGAAATGCTCAGCAGGTGTGCCAGCCCGGTGGAGTTGAAGGCATCCCTCATCTCCGGGCCGATGCCTCTCTTAAGCCCCGGAACGATCGACCTGATAAAGGCCGCTTCTTCCTCAGGCAGGCTGCTGTCGATAATCATCCCCAGCCTCTGCCGCTGTTTGTGTATCCAGGTCTGCACCCCGCCGCCTCCGCTGGCAAGCCGCGCCTGTTTGACATAACCCGCTGCAATGATCCCGTCCTTTCTCAGATCATGTGAATATACGCCCGGATTGAGAAATGCGGAAGGCTCCCTTAATCCGGCAAGTGCGCTGATCCTGCTGCCCGGCGCGAATATATGCCGCGTATTTTCATCTTTCAGGAGGTTGCCTGAAACAGAGAGCCGCGCCTTTCCCCGAACCCTTCGGCCCTCTATGGAAACATCGTCAATGGAAAAATACAGCCTGTCATCCGACATCTCCGGCACACCCGCGATGACCCCGGTAATCCAGAGGTCGCGGTCAGGCAATGAAAGCCGCGGCAGGTCAGGCTGCCGGGCGGCGCTGTAAAGAAACCCGGAGACGAATATGAGGATCAGCAGAAGCGCCCTCTTCCCCCGACGCCTGAACCTCCACAAAAGGAAAGAGGCCGCTGCAGTGCACAGCAGGGCAAGCGAGACCGGGAAATAAGGCAAAAAGTTCAATGCGGCAATCCCCGATATAAAAGACAAGGCTGATCCGACCATGTTCTAATGAATATATCAGATCAGAACGGAAAAGATAATACACCTTTATTCTCTGATGAACTTTACAGCCCTGCATGGATATTGCACCTTACAGTCTTCTTTGTATTTTTATTGCGGATACACTGTCAGAAATTATCCCACCACGCAATATAAAACTGCTGCCCGTTTTTCATAACTCTATAAACATGGACATCTCTTTCGCCGACATTA
>WFVK01000240.1 GCA_015491705.1 Nitrospirota bacterium
AAATATTGTCGGGGCCGTCTTTTTAACGAGCTTCAGCATCCGTTCAGCCATATGCCTTATCTCCCACTGCGCGCGGTTGCAGCACCTCTGTCTGAAGAAATGGAGAAGCTCTCTTGCATTCATGGTGATCATGATCTTGGTCTCCGCCGCATTGGGGAGGACGAAACGTGCATCCTGGTTGGCTGATTCGCCCTTTATCCCTTTTGCATTCAGTTCACGCACCATCAGGTTGTAGGTCTCCTGTGCCGCTTTCATGAATTCTCTGAAGGTTTTCTTCAGTTTTTCATCCTCTTTTATGAGCGGGGGGATGATGTAATCAAAGCCTGCCTCTTCATTCACATAGCGCTGCGACTGCTGGGAATACGAGGCAAGCCTGTGCCTTACGAGCTGGTGCGAGCAGGCCCTTGAAATGCCTTCAACCGCGAATGTAAAGGAAGCATGCTCTATTGGTGTCATGTGCCCCATTTTCACGAGCTTTTCAACAAAGGCCTTCTGGTCACGGGCCTCGATCCTGCCTTTAAGCGATTCGATATCCGCGGGGCTGTAGCACAGCTTTGCAGCCATCGCCACGGTTTCCTCGGGATTCGGCGTGTGCCGTAAGAGAATCACCTTTAATTTCGCTTCCGGCATTAAGATTCCCCTTTAAAATTGATCCTGCAACTGCTTCCTTGCGGTAATCCCGCTCTTTGCAAACAGAAGACGTGAATTATTTATTTTATAACATTTACGGCCTAATAGTCAGCAATCAGTGAATGTCATGCCCTTCTTCGCAGCAGTTCTTTATTGTAGGCCGTTATCACATCGCCCCTTTTCAGCATCCCCACAACCCTCCGCTGGTTGAACATGTCCACCACAGGGATTTCCTCCAGGTCCTTTACAGCGAATTTTTCAATGGCTGTGTTGAGGTTGTCATCCGGTGTAAGAACTATGACTTTGCGTGAGACAATATGCTTGACCTTGAGAATCTCCTTAAGATCTTCCTCGAACAGTACGCTCTTTATATCCTGAAGCGAAATTATCCCGGTTAACAGGCCCTGGCTGTCCACCACCGGAAAATAGAGGCTCTCTCCTGCGACAACCTTGCCGAGAAGCTCGTGCATTCCGGTATCCTCATGCACGGTTGTGAAGTTCTTTTTCATTACATCGCCCACCCGTATGGAACTGAGCACCGTGGCCTCCCTGCCGTCGTGGATATTGATCCCTTTTCTTGAAAGCTCGACCGTGTCTATGGAATCGTGATGCAGGCGCCGGGCCGTAAGCGTCCCCACTATGCTTGCAAACATTATGGGTATGATTATCTTGTAATTGCCCGTCATTTCAAACAGCAGGAATGTGCCGGTCAGGGGCGCATGCGTGGCCGCTGCAAGAAATGCACCCACGCCGACGGTGGCGTAGGCGCCGGGATGCGCCGTGTATGCAGGGAAAAGGGAATGCACAACCCAGCCGAAGGCCCCGCCTGCCATTGCACCTATGAAAAGCGCGGGAGCGAAGACCCCGCCCGCCCCGCCTGAGCCGAGCGTGAATGATGTGGCGATTATCTTCAGGAATATCAATGCAAACATGACAAGGAATACAACCTTTCCGTCGAGGGTCTGTTCAATGAATTCATAGCCGTCGCCGAGGACATAAGGGAAAAATATCCCGATTGCCCCCACGATAAACGCGCCTGTGACCGGTTTCAACTGCGGATGAATCCTCAGTCTGTCAAATACATCCTTCACCCTGTAGAATACTATGATGTACAGGACGGCTATGACTCCTATGAAGACCCCGAATAATATATAAAGCGGAATCTCGTAAGCGGTCACTTCATAGGCCGGCACCGTGAATATCGGATTTGCCCCGTAATACATCCGCGATACAACAGTAGCTATTCCCGATGAAATGATAATGGCTGCAAATGATGTGAGTTCGTAGTTGCCCAGAAGCACTATCTCGCTTGCAAACATTACACCTGCAATGGGGGCGTTGAATGTGGCAGCAATGCCTCCTGCAGAGCCCGCCGCAATGAGGAGCTTCATCCTGTTGCCCGAGACCCTGAAAATCCGTCCGACAAAAGAGCCCACTGCGCCGCCTATCTGAGCGATCGGGCCTTCAACACCGGCAGACCCCCCTGTGCCTATAGTAAAGGCGGCGCTGAGTATCTTCAGCGGCACGGTCCTTTTCCTGATCCTTCCGGCCGTTATATTTACCTTCTCAAGGAACCTCGGGAAGCCGTAGCCGTTTACATCCTCACGGAACGCGACAGACAGGGGGATCAGGAGCAGGGCGCCGCATACAGGCAGCAGCGGCAATAATAATTTATAATAACCGCCTTCACTGATACGGAGCAGGGCGGAGCCGCCGACAAAGACTATCTCGTGGACAAAGTTCATTGTCGCACGGAACAGCATGTTGGCAAGACCGCTCAGCAGTCCGATGATTATCGACATGGCGATAATTATCGTATGCTCCCCCATCCCGATTTGCGAGAGCCTGCCCAGTATTTTCTCTTTTTTAGATTTCATATTCAGTCAGCTTACAGTTGATCAACCTTACGGTTGCATAATACCATCACCCGCATGCCGGAGAGCCCGGCGGAAAAGCTTTATCTGCGATTCCCTGAGGAAATATTCAGCA
>WFVK01000241.1 GCA_015491705.1 Nitrospirota bacterium
CCTCAAGGAATCGCAGATAAAGCTTTTCCGCCGGGCTCTCCGGCATGCGGGCGATGGTATTATGCAACTGTAAGGTAAACAGGGCGGCCCGGCCTGCCCTGGGGGCGGCGTTTAATACAACCGCAGTCAAAATGTTATAATTTCGTCATTGATCTTAACCCATGCATATATAAACCTTAATGTTGCATAAACGGGCAGCGGAGTCTGCCCCGCCGGCAACAGTTTTATGCCGCTGCAAGGTAAACAGCAATGACGGAGTTCAGTATAATAAACGATAAATACTATATATCCGCTACGTCTTCCATCCTTGATCCATCAAAACTCATTATCAAGGACGGCGAGCTCTTCGGCGTCTTCAACCGTTTCGGCGACATACTGCCGGTCGGAAGGAATGAGCAGGGGCTGTATTTCGGCGGCACCCGCTTTCTCTCTCTGTATGAGCTGAGGATAAGCGGCCTGAGACCCCTTTTTCTCAGCTCCAATGTCGATGAAGACGACATCCTGCTGACCGTGGACCTGACGAACCCGGATCTCTATGCAAAGGATCAACTCCTCATATCAAAGGACCTGCTTCACATCATGCGCTCAAAGATACTCAGTGACACGCAGTATATCGAACATATCAGGGTAAGAAATTTCGGACGAAAGGCCGTAACCGTCACCCTCGATATCCTCGTTGACGCGGATTTCAAGGATATATTCGAGGTAAGGGGCCTGAAGAGAAGGCGGGATGGACGGCACTATCCCATACAATATGCAGACAACACTGTGGAACTCTCCTATGAGGGGCTTGACGGCGTCATCAGGAAGACCGTCATCACTGTCTCTGAAAAACCGGAGTCGTTCCATAACAAATCGTTTTCATTTCTTATTCCGCTGCAGCCGGGCGGCGCCAGGGAGATTTGCTTCACGATCTCCTGTGTTACGGATAGCCGCAACTACAGGCCTGTGAACTTCGGGGATGCATTGAAGAAATCGCGCGCCAGGTTAAAGGAAAAAACCAGGGACAGCGCCTGCATAGAAACCTCCAACGAGTTGTTCAACAGGTCGGTCAACCGTTCGATCTCGGACATAAACATGATGCTTACCGAGTCCGAAGAAGGCACCTATCCTTACGGGGGCATTCCCTGGTTCTGTACGCCCTTCGGCAGGGACGGAATAATCACGGCGCTCGAGACACTGTGGATAAAACCCGCTCTTGCGCGGGGGGTGCTCCGGTACCTTGCTGCAAGGCAGGCAAAGAGCTTTGACAGAATCAGGGCCGCAGAACCAGGCAAGATACTGCACGAGATGCGCAAAGGCGAACTGGCCGCCCTTGGGGAGATCCCTTTCGGGATTTATTACGGGAGCGTTGACTCAACACCGCTGTTTATCATGCTTGCAGGCGCTTACTGGAGAAGGACCGGCGACACGCAGTTCATACTTGATATCCGCGACAATATAGAAGCAGCCGTTGCCTGGATGAGGGATTACGGCGACATCGACCATGACGGTTTTATAGAGTATGTTCCCGACACGCGGGGACTGCGGAACCAGGGCTGGAAGGACTCGCATGATGCGGTTTCCCACCGTGACGGCTCGCTTGCCGAGGGGCCTGTAGCGCTCTGTGAGGTTCAGGGCTACCAGTATGCCGCGAAAAAAGAGGCGGCCATGCTGGCCGCCCTCACGGGCAGAGAGAGACTGTCGCAGAGGCTTGCTGAAGAGGCCGCGGAACTGAAGGAAAAATTCAACAAGACGTTCTGGGATGAGGAAATGGGCACTTACGTGCTTGCGCTCGACGGTAAAAAGGAGCCCTGCAGGGTGGTGGCCTCCAATGCCGGACATGTCCTCTTTACGGGGATCGCCGATCCTGAGAAGGCCGTGAAAGTGGCCGAGACGCTGACATCGGAGGAGGTTTTTTCCGGATGGGGGATAAGGACCCTCAGTTCGCGCGAGGTGCTCTATAATCCCATGTCATACCACAACGGCTCGGTGTGGCCGCATGACAATGCAATCATAGCCTGCGGACTGGCCTCCAACGGATTGAAAAGACATTTCCTGAAGGTGTTTTCGGGCATCTTCGATGCCTCCGTATTTATGGAATTTCAACGGCTCCCGGAGCTCTTCTGCGGTTTTACCAGGAGGCGGGGAGCACCCCCCACGCTCTACCCGGTCGCCTGCGTGCCCCAGGCATGGGCTTCAGGTTCACTCCTGCTGATGCTTCAGGCCTCACTCGGGCTTGACTTTGAATCCGGCAGCGAACGGCTGATATTCAGGCAGCCGATCCTGCCGGAATTCATAGATCACCTGACCATAAGGAATCTCTCCGTAACCGGAACGACGAGTGTCGATCTTGTTATCAGGCGTTACGGTGAAGATGTGACAATCGAGGTGCTGAAAAAATCCGCAGGGGTAAGCGTTATAGTGATAAAATAACCTTAACCTTAACGTTGCATAAACCGGCCGGAGAGCCCGCCGTAAAACCTTTATAAAGCGATGGGATATTGGAAATAGGTCTCTGTTGCAGGAAGTAA
>WFVK01000242.1 GCA_015491705.1 Nitrospirota bacterium
ATTCAGCACGCATATCAACCTCTTTTGCAATTTCACTCCCCGTTACTTCCTGCAACAGAGACGTATTTCCAATATCCCATCGCTTTATAAAGGTTTTACGCCGGGCTCTCCCGCCGGTTTATGCAACGTTAAGGTTCAGTTATAGGAATGGTGCAGATCCGCCCGGACCCCGGCGGGTTCGCGGACCCCGGCGCCTATCTTCTTCATCAGGAGCATATTGTAGGTCATCAGGTAGTCCCTCGCCATTCTTTCCGCTGAAAAGCGGATCTCAAACCGCTCCCTGCACCGTTTCCTTGAAAAACCGGACAGGCCGTTTATTATATGCCCGGCGGCCTCGTCGTCGCTTTCAAATATAAACCCGGTTACACCGTGGTCAACCACTTCGGGGATGGAACCCCTTCTCCTGGCGATCACCGGGGTGCCGCAGGCCATGGACTCGATCATGGCGAGCCCGAAAGGCTCAGGCCAGTCCACCGGATGGAGAAATGCAAGCGCAGAGCCGATCAGGGCATTTTTTTCCCTGTCATTGACCTCCCCCATGAACTCCACGAGGGAGTTGTCCAGCAGGGGACGGATCACCGCCTCAAAATACTCCCTGTCCGCCCTGTCCACCTTTGCCGCTATCTTGAGCGGGATACCGGTCTTAAGGGCTATATTTACGGCGGAGTCCACTTTTTTCTCGGGTGATATCCTCCCGACATATACGAGATATTCCCCGCCTTTTTCATTGAAATCATACAGGTCTTTCGGCAGGCCGTGATAGACCGTTGCGATCCAGTTTGCATACGGCAGGGGTTTTCTCTGCGCGTTGGATATGGATATGAGCGGGGCCTCATTGTACTCCCTGAAAATATACCTGAGGTCCCACAGGTCCAGCCTGCCGTGCAGTGTGTTTACAACAGGCAGCATGGTCCTCCGCCCGAGAACAAACCCGATGCTGTCGATATGGGAATGTATGATATCAAATTCGTCCCGGCGCTTAAGTGCCTCTTCCATTGCGAGCAGATGTAAACTCACCGGGTCCGCGCAACGGCTCTCAAATCTCAACGCCCTCTCAAACATCGGAACGAGTCTGGCCGAAGTCCTTGAGTCAGCGGATGCGAAAAGTACGACCTCATGTCCCATCCTTACCAGTTCCTCGGTAAGATATGAAACTATCCTTTCCGTCCCCCCGTATAATTTGGGGGGCACGCTTTCATACAGAGGGGCAATCTGAGCTATTCTCATACCAATTCCTCCTTTCCCGCAGCATGATTCAGCGCTTCATTAAAGGGGTTGGCCTCTCTCACTCCCGGACCGGGAGCGCCGATTTTTTTATTTACAAAATTTTTTTTGAAAAGTCAATAAATTTTCACTTGCGCCTTAGCAAATCATATGCCGGAAAGGCATTTCTTTATAATAACAGTAAGTTCCGGCAAATAAATGGAAAAGGACAAGCCGGCGTGCAGGCCGCGGGGACATACCGGCCATCAAAGAGGACAAAATGTCCCGCTCCGCATTGCAGGAAGTAACGGATAGTGAGGTTCAAAAAAAGACGCAGGGTGCGTTACAGGATATTTCAAATGAGAAAATAATTATGTTACAATTTACCACAATATGCAGCTTAAGAGCCTTGTCAGGAAAAACAGGAGTTACCGCCGGTTTTACGGGAATGAGAGGATAAGGGCCGCGACGCTGAAGGGCCTCGTGGACATCGCGCGGCTGTGTGCCTCAAGCGCAAACCTGCAGCCGCTGAAATACCGGCTTTCCTCCGGCGCCGTGACAAATGAAAAGATATTCCCCTGCCTGAAATGGGCAGGGTATCTTAAAGACTGGGACGGCCCCTCCGGAGATGAGAAACCTCCCGCCTACATAATCATCCTGGGAGATACACGCATCAGTAAAAGTTTCGGATATGACGCGGGGATTGCAGCACAGAGCATCCTGCTGGGAGCTGTGGAGAAAGGGCTCGGCGGGTGTATAATCGGTTCCGTGGACAGGAAGGCCCTTGCAAAGGCCCTGGAAATACCGGGGTATCTCGAGATACTCCTGGTCATCGCCATCGGCAGGCCCGCAGAAAAGGTAGTGATTGAAAAGCCAGGCAGGGGAGGCGATATCAGATACTGGCGTGATAAAAAGGGCGTTCACCATGTGCCCAAGAGGCAACTGAAGGATATAATCATTACTCCCCGCATGTCCTGAGGGCGGACAGATATTTTTCCGTGTTTTTCCTGATATCTCCCCTGAGAATCCCTGAAATCACCGCAACTGCATCCGCGCCGCAGCCAAGCACCTCCCTGATATTGCCGGGAGTTATCCCCCCTATTGCAACCACGGGGATCTTGACGCGGCTCCTGACCTTCTTCAGGGCATTCAGGCCCCTGGGCCTGCCCGCGTCTTTGGTTGCAGTGTGTGATACCGGGCCGAACCCTATGTAGTCCGCCCCTGCATCCTGTGCCGCAAGCGCCTGTTTCAGGGTGTGCGTTGAAACGCCGATGATCTTTTTCCGGCCCATGATCCTTCGCGCTTCTTCCACAGGCATGTCATCCTGCCCGAGATGAACGCCGTCGGCATCGACCGCCATTGCAATATCTGTGTAATCATTGACAATGAATGCGGTTTTGTGTTTCCGGGTAAGGGACCTGACGGAGAGCGCTTCCCTGTAGATGTCCTTTTTGGACATGCCTTTTTCACGCAGTTGAATTATCCTGATGCCCGCTGCTATCGCCCTGCGGGCCGTCCGGGCATGTGAGAGCCCGGAGATGTCCCTGTCTGTGATGAGATATAAAAATTTTCCCCTCCCGAATAGCCTGTTCAATTGCTGCTTATGCACTGTCGACGGCCTTTTAGCGGTATAAATATCGCCGGCGGCGGAACCGGGGGTCCCGGCAGGCTCCGCCGCCCCTTTATGCAACATTAAGATTAATGTTCAGTGACGGTGTTCTTTTCAAGAAAATGCGTGTTGAAATTTCCGCTTATGAAATCAGGCGAATCAAGGAGCTTCAGGTAAAACGGAATGGTTGTCTTTATGCCTTCTATTATGAATTCCCTCAATGCCCTCCTCATCTTCACTATGGCTTCCTCCCTGTCTTTGCCGTGAACTATGACCTTTGCGATAAGGGAATCATAATGCGCGGGCACCTTCCATCCTGAAAAGGCCGCTGTGTCCGTCCTTACCCCCTGCCCGCCGGGCGGAATGAACAGGGAGACCGTGCCCGGAGAGGGGAGGAATCTCTCGGGGTCCTCTGCATTCACCCTGCACTCTATGCTGTGCCCTGAAAACCCGATATCCTCCTGTCTCAGGGACAGGGGGAGCCCTGCGGCAAGCTTTATCTGCTCCTTGATGATGTCCACATTCGTGATCATCTCGGTCACGGGATGCTCGACCTGTATCCTTGTGTTTATCTCCATGAAATAGATGTTATTACTGTTGTTGTCGAGTATAAATTCTATGGTGCCGGCGTTCCTGTATTTCATGGCCTTTGCCGCCTTTATTGCGAGCTCGCCTGTCTTTTTTCTGAACCTGGAGTTTGCAAAGATAAAGGGCGCTTCTTCAATGAGTTTCTGGTGTCGCCGCTGTATGGAGCAGTCCCTCTCGCCGAGATGCACCATGTTTCCCTTGTTGTCGGCAAGGATCTGTACCTCGATGTGGCGTATGTCGGGGATGTATTTTTCAATGTACAGGTCCCCGTTGCCGAATGCCGCAACCGCTTCCCTCTGGGCCATCTGGTACATCTGCCTGAGGTCTTTTTCGTCATATACGATTCTCATGCCCTTGCCGCCCCCGCCTGCAGAGGGCTTGAGGATCACGGGGAATTTTATCTTCTTTGATATCTTCAGGGCCTCGTCTTCATCCGCAACAGGCCTGTCGCTGCCCGGAACAACGGGTATGCCTTTTTTCTTCATTATCTGGCGGGCCCTTGACTTGTTGCCGCCTATGCGGATATTTTCGGCCGAAGGCCCTATGAAAGTGATCCTTGATGCAGTGCAGGCCTCGACGAACTGCGGATTTTCAGCAAGGAATCCGTACCCGGGATGCACGGCCTCCGCATCCGTTATCTCTGCGGCGCTGATAATGGCGGGGATATTCAGATAGCTCTGCGCCGAGGGGGCGGGGCCTATGCAGATAGCCTCATCCGAGAGCCTGACGGGCAGTGTGTTCCTGTCTATGTCAGAATATACAACAGCGGTCTTTATGCCGAGTTCATGGCACGCCCTGATAATCCTGACTGCAATTTCACCCCTGTTGGCTATGAGAATTTTTTTAAATAAATGCATCCCTGTAATTGAGAAATTTAAAGCTCATTGAGCGGGTTCTATGAGGAACAGGGGCTCTCCGTATTCAACGGGCTGCCCGTTTTCTACAAGAATTTTTGCAATAGTGCCGTCGGTGTCACTCTCGATCTCGTTCATAAGCTTCATCGCCTCGACAATGCACAGCACCTGTCCTTTTTTGACCCTGCTGCCCACCTCCACGAAGGGCTCAGCCTCGGGTGACGGCGCCCTGTGGAAGATGCCGACAATGGGTGATGTCAGGGTTACAAGCCTCTGTTCCTCGGGCGCCTCCTTTTCAGCTTCCCCCGGAGCGGCGGCGGTCTTGCCCGCCGGAGGCGCGACCTCAAAAGACGAGAGGAATTTTTCCCTTTTGATCTTCAGCTTTGAACCTTCTCTTTCAATCTGAAGCTCGGTAATATCGGTATCCCGCAACAGCTCTATCAGGTCTTTTATTTCATCCAGTTCCATTATTTGACCCTCTCAATGTATTCGGATGTTCGTGTGTCGACTTTTATGATATCCCCCTCATTCAGATGAAAAGGCACCTTGACAGCGGCCCCGGTTTCCAGCACCGCGGGCTTGCTGCCGCCGCTGGCCGTATCGCCCTTGAATCCCGGCTCGGTTTTTTCTATCTTAAGCTCGACAAACATGGGCAGTTCCACAGTCAGGGGCTTACCGTTGTAGAGTAATATTTTCACTTCCATATTCTCTTTCAGGAACTTTTTTGCATCCCCCAACTGCTCGATTGACAGTGGCATCTGTTCGTAAGTTTCGCTGTCCATGAAATGGTATAATTCGCCGTCGTTATAGAGGTACTGCATTGACCTTTCTTCAAGATTCGGGGTTTCAAATTTCTCCCCCCCCTTGAAGGAATCGTCGAAGATGCTCCCTGTCTTCAGATTTTTCAGTTTCGTCCTGACTATCGCTCCTCCCCTGCCCATCTTGTGATGCTGAAAGTCTATTATTTCATGCGGCGCACCCTTGTATTCGATTTTGGCGCCTTTCCTGAAGTCGCTTGTTGCTATCATTTATCCGTTACCTCGCTATTATTTGCAGATTTCGCGTAAGGGAAGTCAGCATATCAGCCTCTTTTCTTCCGACTGCGACCATATCCTCTATCCTTACGCCGCCGAAGCCCGGAACATATATGCCTGGCTCCACGGTAAACACCATGTTTTTCCGGATTATCTCCCTGTTACGCCATGATACAACAGGTTTTTCATGAACTGCAAGCCCCACGCCGTGTCCGGTGCCGTGACCGAATAAGTCACCATAACCTTCGGCCCTGATATAATCCCTAGCGGCGCTGTCTATTGTTGAGGATTTAATACCCGGCCTTACCGATTTTACCGCCCGGCTCCGGGCCTCAAGTACAGTATAGTATAATTCTTTCTGCCTGGAAATGCTCCTGCCTTTCATGAGCACCGTTCTCGTCATGTCGGAAAAATATCCGTTATATTCCCCGCCCCAGTCAAAGACGACAAGATCGCCCTTCCTTAACTTCCTGTCCGAAGGTCTTGCGTGAGGGAGGGCCGACATGGGACCGGAAGCTACTATAACCTCAAAAGGCAGGGTTTTGCAACCTTCCTTTTTGAGGAATTCCTCGAGTTTCAGGGCGAGTTTCCGTTCCGTGACGCCCGTCCTTATGAAAGGCAGCAGTTTTTTGAAGGCTGATTCAGCCCTCGCCACCGCCTTCCTGATACATGCAAGCTCCCCCCGTGACTTGATGAGCCTCAGAGACTCGACCAGCCCTGTAAACGGCCTGAGCTTTATATTTCTTTTTAAAAGCTTCCTGTAGAATCCGAAGGTGACACTGTGGTCCTCAAAGCCCAGGGTCCTGATTCCGTACTCATCGCATATGTCTTTTATTTCCCCGGTTCTTTCCGAATGTTCGATCCTGATCGTGTAACCTTTCACTTCAGACCCTGCCTGTTCCCGGTAGCGGAAATCGGTGACGAACAGGGAGTGCCTGCCGGTAATAATGATAAAACCGGAAGAACCCGTAAATCCCGACAGATACCTTACATTAACCAGGTCGGTGACAAGTATCCCCCCGACCCGGCGTCCGGAGATACTTTCCCTGAGAAGTTTTTTTCTTTTCTGCATAGACTTATCCTTACAGTTGCATAACACCATCGCCCGCAGGCCGGAGAGCCCGGCGGAAAAGCTTTATCTGCGATTCCCTGAGGAAATATTCAGCACGCATATCAACGTCTTTTGCAATTTCACTCCCCGTTACTTCCTGCAACAGAGACCTATTTCCAATATCCCATCGCTTTATAAAGGTTTTACGACGGGCTCTCCCGCCGGCTTATGCGGCATTAAGGATATGGCAGCAGTATTATATCAGACCGTCGGCGTTTTTTTTCATAATGGTTGTACTTAGTTTGCGTTTATTGTTAAAATTAATAC
>WFVK01000243.1 GCA_015491705.1 Nitrospirota bacterium
GGCCTGCTCTGTGTAACAAGATTCGGGTCTACACGCGAATCAGCACAGGTTATAAACAGGACATCCGGTTTTTGTTCGTTAGAAAGCCTCTGAAACAATTCTTCTTCATTTTTGAAATATGATTCCCGGAACTTATGAATGCCTTTGTAAAGTCTATTCATTTTATGATGATGCCCTCATAGCTTCCAGCCTGTAGATTCTCTCCTCGATAGGTGGATGTGTGCTGAAGAGTTTTAATAATCCTCCGCCCTTCAGCGGATTGACTATAAACATGTGCGACGTTGCAGGGTTGGCATCCATCGGTATCTTCCGAGAGGCTGCATGGAGCTTTTTAAGTGCATTGGCAAGATACGCTGGATTGCCTGCTATTCTTGCGCCCCCCGCATCAGCTCCATATTCTCTTGAACGAGATATTGCCATCTGCACAAGCATGGCCGCAATCGGGCCGACTATCATCATGACAATCGCTGCTATTGGATTTTTTTCATCTTCATCATTTCTTCCTCCGAATATCATTGCCCACTGCGCCATCTGGGCAAGATAGCTGATGGCGCCGGCTATTGTGGCCGCTACCGTGCCCACAAGAATGTCCCTGTGCTTAATATGGGCAAGCTCATGAGCTATGACACCTTCAAGTTCTTCCTGAGTCAGAATCTGCATTATTCCCGCAGTGACGGCCAACGCTCCGTTTTCAGGGTTGCGCCCGGTGGCAAATGCATTAGGCTGAGACTGCTCAATAATATAGATTTTCGGCATCGGGAGTCCTGCCTTTTGTGCAAGCCTTCTTACCATGCCGTACAGTTCAGGTGCATCAGACTCTGAGACCGGCTGAGCCCTGTACATTCTGAGCACGATCTTGTCACTGAACCAGTATGAGATAAAGTTCATGCCAAAGGCTATGATAAAGGCAAGGGTCATCCCTGTTTTACCTCCCAGGATCCCCCCGGCTGCTATCAATATCAGGGTTAACGTCACCATGAGAAGTGTTGTTTTAAGTCCGTTCATTTCATTCCTCCTTTGATTTCACAATAAAAAAACCTTTACCGCGACAACTTAGTTATCACAGTAAAGGTCTTGCCGGATAGTTTTACTAACCCGTGGTGCCGGCCTGTCAGCTTCTCAGACAGACGTATTGACGACACTCACTGTCAAGCTACTCCCCTTTACAGGTTTAACGATAATCTGAATTTAGCCAGTTGTTAAATAAATTATGTCTCCTCCTCAATAGTTAATTTGCCATCATTGATTACAACAAATAATATCCGAACATTGTGAAGAAATTGTGAAGGATCGAAATTATTCCAATTTATCACCGCCTCCGTTAAATCGTCTGCTTCATCATATCTTTTCAACGATTATCCTGGATGTGCCATTCTCATCCACTATTTTTATCATTTGAGCCTCCTGCAAAAGTGTGAAAATGCCTGCATATGTCATTTCGACCGGAGGGAGAAATCTTTTGGCATCGATGATAAGACCTCTCTCTACCGTTCGAGGTGACGGACAGAGGATTTTTGCAAGAGGCTCTATTATCCTTAAATATCTGTGTAAGCGGGTGAGCAGGGAAACACAAAATTATGCTCCCTGCTCAATGTTCGGTCAGGACAACGGCTTGCCAAGTACGGCAGCCCGCAGCGCAGTCTCATCCGGTCCGCATCCTGCACAGCAATCAGCCAGCTTGCCATTAACAACCACAGCCGGCACAGAGTGAATTCCGAGTGCCCCGGCCCGTTCCGCAACTTCAGGTTTATTCATATCCAGCACACTGACTTCACAGGATTCGCAGACAATCTCATTAAGCAGTTTGACTGTCTCCCCGCAAGCCGGACATCCCGCGCTAAATATCTCTATCTTATGTTTACCGGTCATATCCTCGCCTCCTTTCCCCCTGAACTATTTGAGGTTCAGGGAATCTTTTTTGTTTTTCCAATGCCTCCAGAATCGGGCATTCACTTATGGGCCATGAACGCTGACAGGCCTTTGATAATTTCAAAAGAGAGTTTTTGATCCATTGAAGATTTTTTATTCTTTCATCAATATCTGAAATCTTCGCCTCTGCCCTTTTCTTGACCTCCGAACATGGTGTTTCAGGATCAAGACTGAGCGATAGCAGTTCATGAATCTCTTTTAAAGAAAACCCGAGACCCTTTGCATGCCTTATAAGCTGAATACGTTTGACCGCCTCATCAGAATATTCACGGTAACCGGATTCTCTTCTGTGAGGTTTCGGCATAAGACCTCTTCTTTCGTAGTAGCGGATTGTTTGAATATTTACCCCGGCCTTTTTTGCCAACTGCCCTGTAGTCATGGTCACCTCCTCCTCAACTCCTGCTTACAGTATAAACCCTGTACCTTGGTATAGAGTCAAGTATTTTTGATGTAGAACCGTTTTTTAATAAGATTTTACTCAAACATCATTGCCTTTCTTACCTGCTTCATATCCTCTTTGCCATTCAGCATTTCAAGAAGCTTAAAGGCAACATCCATGGAGGTATCAGGCCCCCTGTCGGTGATTATTCCGTCGGCAACAACTATTCTTTTTTTGACAGGGATTGCGCCGCAGTCCCGAAGAATCTGAAGATTATCATGGCGTTTGCTTGCTGAATAAGTCGTGGCCTTTTTACCTTTTAAAATGCCTGTTCTTGCGACCGGAAGAGCCCCCACACACATGGTTGCGATAATACCGCGGTTTTTATGTATCTTCTTTATAAGGGCAAGCACTTTTTTATTGTAGACCTCTGTGTATCCGCTGTCATTATGTCCTCCGGGAATAATGAGCGCCTGGTAATCAGCGGCTTTAACTTCGTCAACCAACATGTGTGCCTTTATAGTCAGACCGTGCTTTGAGAGAACGTTCCTCTTAAAGGCGGTTATTATAACATCCACAGGTTTTACTTCTTTCAACACCCTGGTCCAGCCGAGGACATTCGTGAAGGCTGCAACCTCTATATCTTCAAAACCCTGTGGAGCAAAAATCAATACTTTCTTGTTTAATCCTTTATTGGTCACCTGATTCCCACCCTCAATCCGTTTGCCACGGCTATAAGCTCCGACACCTCATGAAACAGCACTGCAAGGGCAACGCTTATTCCTAACAACCCGTCTACCTTGTTCCCCGCCTTATAAATATGTCCCCCGCCATCTCTCTGTCCACAGCTACCTGCATATGTCCTATCTTAAAGAC
>WFVK01000244.1 GCA_015491705.1 Nitrospirota bacterium
AAACAGGGTTGTCGGCGAGAGGGCGATCGGCGGGAAGGTGTTTTTCCAGGGCGGCGTGGCCTTTAACAAGACCGTTGCAGCCGCGTTTGAACAGTACCTGGACAGGCACATCATTATACCGCCGCATCATGATGTCACAGGCGCTATCGGCATGGCCATTATAGCAAAGAAGCACATGAAAGACGCCGGCGGGCTGCGGCCTGCGGTTTCAGCGCCCCGGAACAAGGACAACGGACACCGGGCCGCGGACAACGGACCGCGGAGAACCAGGTTCAAGGGATTCGACCTCTCAAAGAGAAACTATGAAATCAGGTCCTTTGAGTGCAGGGGCTGTGATAACATGTGCGAGATAAACAGGGTAAAGCTCGAGGGCGAGGAAGAGGCCCTTTACTACGGAAGCAGGTGCGAGAAATACGATGTCAAGCGCAGGAAGGCGGGTTACGGTGACACCGGCGCCATGCCCGACCTGTTTGCGGAGAGGGAAGAGCTCCTTACCCGGGCCCACAGGCGGTACGAGGAGAGATTCAGGAAAGGAAACGGCAGGCGCACGATCCGTATCGGCGTGCCGAGGATATTCTTTTTCCATGATTTCCTGCCGTTCTGGAGCACCCTCCTGTGGGAGCTGGGTTTCGAGGTAGAACTCTCAGGCAGTACAAACAGGCAGATTATAAACAAGGGTGTTGAGAATGTCCTGTCTGAAAGCTGTTTCCCGCACAAAGTGGCCCACGGTCATATCAGGGACCTCATTGATAAAGATGTAGACGCGGTCTTCCTGCCGAGCTTCATCAACTTCAATCCCGACAGCAGGACACTCCGCAGCTATGCCTGTCCCTATGCGCAGACCATGCCGTATATTGCCGAGACGGCCTTCAAGAATGACATAACCGTTCTTAAACCCGTGATCAATCTCGAGCGCGGCATGTCATACCTTGTAAATGAGATATACAGGAACTTGAAACGCTTCAACATATCAAAGGCCGCCGTAAGGGATGCGATGGAGAAGGCGGAGGCGGCCCAGGAAGAATTTACCGCTGCGGTCAGAAAGCGGGGCGGGGAGGTTCTTGAGCGCCTGCCGGAAAGGGCGATCGTCATAGTCGGCCGCTCATACAATGCCTTTGATCCGGGGATCAATCTCGAGATCCCGAAGAAACTTGCCTCGCTCGGCGTGTTCTCCATCCCCATGGATTTTCTGCCGCTGAATCTCGTCGACATCTCCGGGCAGTGGACCAACATGTACTGGAGGTCGGGACAGAACATCCTGAAGGCCGCCGAGATAATCAGGGACGTCCCCGGCCTGTTCGCGCTTTACATAGGGAATTTTTCATGCGGGCCCGACTCCTTCATACACAGATTCTTTGCCGAGGCGATGGCAAACAAGCCCTTCCTCCAGATCGAGATAGACGAGCACAGCGCGGATGCAGGCGTGATAACGAGATGCGAGGCATTCCTCGACAGCATAAGCAGCAGAAAGGACATACCGGTAAACAAGCCCGCAAAGATAAGGCCCGTCTCCATCAAAAAGGGCGCCAATAACAAGATCATTTACATCCCGCGGATGTCGGATCATTCCTTTGCGCTGGCAGCCGCATTCGAGACATGCGGCCTGGGAGCGGAAGTGATGGACCCTCCCGACAGCGAGACAGTGAAGATCGGGAGGCGGTATGTCTCGGGCAAGGAATGCTATCCATGCGCCATAACAACCGGCGACATGGTGAAAAAGACCATGTCCGGCGACTTCGACCCGGAGAGGGCGGTGTTCTTCATGCCCTCAGGCGCGGGGCCGTGCCGTTTCGGGCAATACAACATCCTGCACAGGCTTGTGCTCGATGAGATAGGATTCCCGCGGGTTCCCATCTATTCCCCCAACCAGGACGAGTCCCTGTATTCAGACCTCGGGATCATAGGCAAAGACTTCACAAAACAGACATGGAGGGGGATTATCGCGATAGACCTGCTTCTGAAATGCCTGCATGAGACCAGGCCTTACGAGATCAACAGGGGCGAGAGCGATGCGGTATACAATGAATACCTCGCAAAAATCTACGATTCCATCAGGCGCCGCAACGGTTCAACCCCCGACCTCCTGTCAGATATCCGGAAGGCCTTCTCCGGTATAAAAAAGGGCGGTGAAAAAAGGCCGCTTATAGGCATTATCGGCGAGATATTCGTCAGGCAGAACGCCTTTTCAAATGAAAACATCATCAGGAAGATCGAGGACCTCGGGGGCGAGGTATGGCTTGCGCCGCTGGAGGAATGGATATACTATGTCAACCTGATGGGTATCCGCAAGTCCCTCGTAAGGCTGCGCAACAGGGCGTTCTCCGGCGATAACATAAAGGATCTTACAAATACCGTGATATCAAGATACGTCCAGAAGAGGGTGGAGCACGAATTCTCCCGGCCCTTCAGGGGATTCCTGAAGACACTCGAGGAGCCTTCCACAAGGGAGCTGTTAAGGAATGCATCCCCCTATGTGCATGATTCCTTTGAGGGAGAGACGGTGCTGAGCATAGGCAAGGCCATAGACTTTGTAAAAAAGGGGGCATCTGGTATAATTAGTGCGATGCCTTTCGGCTGCATGCCCGGCACAATCGTCAGCGCCCTGTTAAAGGGCATCAAACAGGACACGGGAATACCCTGCCTGAGCGTTGCATATGACGGCGTGGAGGCCGCGTGCTCCGATATTCAACTGGAGGCCTTCATGTACCAGGCCGCGGAATACAAAAGGCACAGGATGTAAGGAGTGATTGCCCTGATGCGGCATAAGGGGGGGATTCCTGAAGGGGCAGATTATTTTGAAGGGAAACCTGACAGGACAGGCGATCAGGAGGGCGGAGACTCCCGCAAAGGTCCTCTGCCCGTCACCCCGAACGGAGAGAGGTCTTTATAACGCCTTGACAGCGAAAGATTTCTCCTTCCGGTCGAAATGACGGTACTAAATCAGATACAAGGAGGTGAGTGGATGGGGAATGTCATAAAATGGCGCAAGAAGAAGATGAGCAAGCACAAACACAGAAAGCTTCTCAAGAGAACAAAACACCAGAGGAGAAAATAGATAGCGGCCTGGAATCTGAAATCATAAATTTATAATCTTAAAATGCGTATTGAAAGAATCGAATTAACCGGTTTCAAATCATTCGCCGAAAAAACCGTCTTCAAATTTCATCCGGGCATAACAGCCATAGTAGGTCCCAACGGCTGTGGCAAGAGCAACATCGTCGATGCCTTTAAATGGGTTCTCGGCGAGCAGAGCGCCAAGAGCCTCCGCGGCGGAAGCATGGAGGACGTGATCTTTGCAGGCTCTGCAACGAAAAAGACCAAGGGCATGGCCGAGGTGACCCTCGTTCTCTCCGATATTATCATGAATCCCTCAAACGGTTCTGATAATAACGGTTCGGAAGATAAAAAAGACACCGCCGGCATTTCCGTAACCCGCCGCCTTTTCCGTTCCGGTGAGAGTGAATACCTGATGAACAAGGTGCCGTGCAGGCTCAAGGATATAAGGAACATGTTTCTTGACACCGGGCTCGAGCTGAAGGCATATTCCATCCTGGAGCAGGGAGGCATAGGGGATATTATAAATTCAAGGCCGCAGGACCGCAGGTTCCTGATCGAGGAAATAGCCGGCGTGATGAAATACAAGGTCAGGAAGCACGAAGCCACCAACAAGCTTGAGGCGTCCAAGGCGAATCTCCAGAGGCTGCACGACATCATCGCCGAGGTCAGGAGGCAGATAAACATAATAAACCGGCACGCAAAAAAGGCGGAGAGATACAGGGAGATTCACGAGCGTGTCAGGGATATCGAAATCAGGAAGGCAAAGAGAGACTTAAAGGCCTTGCAGGCCGAGATAGCCGGCCTTGTCTCGTCAGAGGAGGAGCTCAGGGCAAGGGAGGCAGAGCTCTCTGCGGGCGTCCATTCAGCGGATGCGCTGATAGAAGAGAAAAAGCGCATGTATGTGGAGCAGGAGAGGTCTCTTTCAGAGATCAGGAACAGGCTGTATGCGCTCGAGAAAGAGACCACCGAGGACCAGGGCAGGATCGCCCTGCTCAGGAGCGACTGCACCAACCTCAGGGAGAGGTATGCCGGCCTCCGGAGGCAGGAAGGCGCGCTGGATGATGAGAAAGAAGACACACTCGCCGCCCTCCGGGAGATCGCCGGCAGCGAAGCGGAAACCGCCCGTGAACTTGCGGGCCTTGAAGAGGAGCTTCAGGAGAGGAAGGCGCGGTTTTCCGGGTACGAAAGCGGGATTACAGAGCTGGAGTCCGAGCTTGAAGACAGGAGAAAGGACCTCTTCAACAAGGCAGAGGAGATAAGCAATACAAAAAACGAGATAAATCACCTGAGCCTCAGCATTGAAAATATCAGCCGCAAGGCAGAGAAAAACTCGCGCGACATCGACTCCCTCAACACAAACCTTACGTCCGTAAAGGCAGAACTCCGGCAGGCAGAGGACGAGCGTATCAGGATCGAGACGGAACTGCTTGAGGCAAGGAAAAAGAGGGAAGATCTCGCCGGCATCCTGAAAGACAGGAGGGCCGCGCTTTCCGGAAATGAAGAGGCCCTTTACAGGGAAAGGGAGCAACTGGCGGCCATGGTCTCAAAGCTGGAATCGCTCAGGGAGATTGAGAGCAGCCGGATGAGCTCGCCGGATGAGAATATCAGGGTGCTCTGCCAGGTGGCCGACATACTCGAGACCCCACCTGAATACGAAACCGCGGTGGAGGCCGTGCTGGGGGAAAAGCTGGGCGCGGCCGTTGTCAGCGACAATGACGAAATCGCCAGGGCGCTGCAGCATATAAAGGCGGGCAATGCAAAGAGAAGCGGGTTCATAACACTCAACCCCGCCGGAGGCCGCATTCCCGGCAGGCGCATCCGCAGCTTTGACGGTGAGGAAGGGGTCATAGGAAGGGCCGCGGGGTTTGTTTCCGTGAGAAAAGGCTTTGATAAAGTAGCGGCCTCGCTCCTGCACGATGTAGTCCTTGTGGACAGCCTTGAGAGGGCGCTTTCGTTCCTCGAGAATGCAGATGCCCCGGAAGACCTGTCGTTTCCCTGTTTTGTGACACTTGACGGAGATGTGATCGAGCCCTCCGGCATGATATTCGGCGGCAGCGACAGGGGGGTCCTGAAAATAAAGCGCCTGATAAAGGAACTTGAAAGAGACATTGAAGGCACAAGGGAAAGGATTGCGGAAGCCGAGAGAGTCGTAGCCTCCCTTAGGGATGAGATCGGCTCGGCGGAGAATGAAATCATCTCCGTCGATGGCGTGATATCGAGCCGTGAAAAGTACAGCTACGAGCTGAAAGTAAAGGCGGCGAACCTCGAAGAGGAAAATCTCAGGCTCAGGAGGAAGCAGGAATACATCTCCACGGAGATAAGCGACGACCACAGGGAGAGGGACAGGCTGAAAACCACCCTGCTGGAGAAGGAGAACCTTTGCAGGAGGCTCGAGGGAGAAAAACAGGAGATTGAAGAGAGCATCATGGCCGTCCGGAACACGATTGCGGAGAGGAGGGAATCCCTCGAGACAATGCGCTCCGGGCTTACCGAGGTAAAGCTCAGGCTTGCATCCGCGGCTGAGAAGATGTCCTCCATAAAAAGAGACGGCAGGCGGCTTAATGCGGCCCTCATCGAAATAGACAGGAAAAAAGAGGACATCCTGAAGGAGCGGGACAATATCACCAGGACCCTCGGGATCAGGGAGCAGGAGATACTGGATAAGGAGGCCGCGCTCAAGACAAAGATAGTCCGGGTGGGCGAACTGCAGGCCCGCGCCTCGGAGATAAACGAGACGCTTGGCGCCGCTGCAGCCGAGCTTGAGGCGCTCGAGACACGGGCAAAAGAGCTTTCCTCGGGGCTTGAAAACCTGCGCGGCGAGATCAGCCGTATCGAGATGAAGAAGATGGAGCAGTCCATGAAGCTCGACTACCTCAAAGAGGACATCGGGAAGACATACTCTGTTGACATCGAGACGGCGGATGCAGCCGATACGGTCTCGCCTGAAGAAGAGGAGGAACTGCCGCGTTTGAAAGAAAGGCTCCAGGCGATGGGGCCGGTGAGCCTCGGCGCGCTTGACGAGTATGAAGAACTGAAGCAGCGGTATGAATTCATGGCCGCGCAGCGCGACGACCTGCTTGCATCAATCCAGGGCCTGGAGGAGACCATACGCAAGATCAACAGGACATCGAAGAAGAGGCTGGAGGATGCGTTTGAGGCCCTGAACGAAGAATTCAGGGAAGTCATCACCGTACTTTTCGGAGGCGGCAGAGCGGAACTCAGGCTGACCGAGGGGAGCATCCTTGATGCGGGCATTGAGATAGTCGCACAG
>WFVK01000245.1 GCA_015491705.1 Nitrospirota bacterium
CGAAAAATCTCACGGAGGTTAAAGAGGCGCTTTCAGCCGGCGCCGATGCCATCATGCTCGACAACATGCCCGTGGAAAAGATAAAAAAAGCTGTGGCTGTTATACGCAGGGCAGGGCAGGGCATATTGATTGAGGCCTCGGGCGGCGTAACCCCCGGGAACGTGCGCAGCATTGCAGAGGCCGGGGTGGATATAATATCAGTGGGCGCCCTTACCCATTCAGCCCCTGCCGCGGACATCAGCATGAATATTGATTGACAATCAAGCAGAACACTCCTTATAATTTAAAGTCAAACTTGATTCGGAAGGTCTTTGATATGCGGCTGAATGTTTCCGATATTACCGCGGAGGGCGTGCAGCATGAACTGAGGGTGCCTGTGGCGGTAAGTGAATCCGCAGGCGCGGATACCGCCGATGTCTTTATCAGGCTGTCCAGGTTCGGCAGGAGGGTCCTTGTCGAGGGCACCGTAAAGATATCCGTTTCCCTGAGATGCAGCCGCTGCCTGAGGGATTTTTCCTATCCGATAGATACGTCTTTCAGGGAAGAGTATAACCCCGCTGAGGATATCGGAACAGAGTCCGAGCAGGAGCTGACGGCCGGGGAAATGGATATAGGTTTTTACACTGACGACGAGATAGATATTCCGGACATCGTCAAGGAGCAGGTGCTCCTGTCGCTTCCCATGAAGCCCCTCTGTATACCGGAATGCATGGGAATATGCGCAGGGTGCGGAAGGGATCTGAATGAGGAACCATGTGAATGCGGCACAGGTGAAACAGACCCCAGGCTGGCTCCTCTGAAGAGGATCAGGGAACTAATAAACGACCGAAAGGAGTAGAGATGGCAAATCCGACTTCGCGACATTCCAGAGCCAGGAGGGACAAGAGACGCGCAAACTGGAAGATCAGTCTGCCGAACATAACCGTCTGCCCGGAGTGCCAGGAACCCAAACTTCCCCACAGGGTATGCGTGAGCTGCGGAACTTACAGGGGCAGAAAGATACTCGAGGTTATTGAAAAAGAATCTGCATGAAGATAGCTCTTGATGCAATGGGCGGGGATTACGCCCCTGCCGCAACCGTTGAAGGCGCGATCGAGGCGCTCAAGGAAGACGGAAACATCTCGGTCATCCTCGTGGGCAACGAAACCGCGATATATTCCGAGCTCAGAAAGAGGCACTGTGCGGACCTGCCCATAGACATAAAGCACGCCTCGCAGATAGTTGAAATGGATGAATCCCCGCTTACAGCCCTGAGGCGGAAAAAGGATTCTTCTGTAAGGGTGGCGGTGGACCTTGTCAAATCCGGAGAGGCCGATGCAATGGTCAGCGCGGGCAATTCCGGAGTCGTGATGGCGACATCCCTCTATGTGCTGGGGAAGCTTCCGGGTGTCGAGAGGCCTGCAATCGCCGCTGTCATGCCTTCCCTGAAGGATCACTTTGTATTGATAGATGCCGGCGCAAACGTGGACTGCAAGCCGCTTCACCTGTATCAGTTTGCGATCATGGGAGAGGCCTATGCGAGATACATCTTTGATATTGAAAGTCCGAGGGTGGGCCTTCTCGGCATCGGCGAGGAAGACGCAAAGGGCAATGAACTGACAAGGGAGTCGTTTAAACTGATAAAGGATTCGCACGTGAATTTTATGGGCAACATCGAGGGCAAGGACATCTTCTCCGGCGAAGCCGATGTCGTGGTGTGCGACGGTTTTGTCGGGAACATAGCCCTCAAGGTGAGCGAAGGCCTGGCCGAGGCCATGTCGAAGATGCTTAAGAGGGAGATACTGGAGCACGCCTCCGGGAAAATAGGTTCCCTGTTTCTGAAGAACGCGCTCCGGAATTTCAAAAAGAAGACCG
Organism: Nitrospirota bacterium; assembly: GCA_015491705.1. Classification (GTDB taxonomy): domain Bacteria; phylum Nitrospirota; class Thermodesulfovibrionia; order UBA6902; family UBA6902; genus JAADFS01. The sequence continues at coordinate 1,855 of WFVK01000245.1, forward strand.
ATTATTCGGAGTACGGCGGGGCCCCCCTTCTGGGTATCAGCAGGCCCTGCATCATCAGCCACGGCCGCTCGACCTCCAAGGCGATAAAAAACGCCGTAAGGGTTGCAGGCGCCTTTCACAGCAAGGGAATTCTTGATATCATCTCAGAGGAATTCGACAGGGGACTTTCGGGGAGGGAAGCGGTTGCAATGGAAGAGTAAAATAACGGGCACAGGCTCCTACGTCCCGGAAAAGGTCCTTGATAACCTTGACCTTGAGAAAAAGGTGGATACATCCGACGAATGGATTACCGAGAGAACAGGCATCAAAGAGCGGAGAATAGCAAAAGACAGGCAGACCAATTCCGACCTCTGCCTGGAGGCATCAAGGCAGGCGCTGCACGCGGCAGGTGCGAAACCCCGGGAGATAGACCTTATAATCGTTGCAACGATGAGCGGCGATATGCCCATGCCTTCGACCGCATCGATCCTGCAGAGGAAACTCGGGGCCTCAAATGCCGCGGCCTTTGACCTTAATGCAGCGTGCAGCGGTTTCCTGTACGGCCTGTCGGTAGCTGATAAATTTATCAGGACCGGCGCATCCCGGAAACTGCTCCTTGTAGGGGCGGAGCTTAATTCGAGGTTCCTTGACTGGAAAGACAGGACCACGTGTGTCCTGTTCGGCGACGGCGCCGGCGCCGTCGTGCTTGAGCCCACGAGGGGGAGGAGCGGCATACTGTCGACCCATCTTTATTCGGACGGCACCCTCTGGGACTTCATCTGCCTGCCCGGAGGGGGCTCCGAGAATCCCCCTTCACTGAAAACCGTAAGGGAAGGGATGCATTTCATAAAGATGAAGGGCAACGAGACATTCAAGGTGGCGGTAAGGACACTCGAAAAACTTGTCCTCACCACGCTGAAGGCGAACAAGGTGGAACCGTCCGAGCTTGCAATGCTGATCCCCCACCAGGCCAACCTCAGGATCATAAGCGCAACCGCCAGGAGGCTCAGGCTGCCCATGGAGAGGGTGGCTGTCAATCTTGACAGGTACGGCAATACGTCAAGCGCATCGATTCCCATAGCGCTTGATGAGGTTGTAAGGGCGGGCAGGATCGGCAGGGGCGATTACGTGTTGCTGGAGGCGTTCGGCGCAGGGCTGACGTGGGCGTCCGCGCTGATAAAGTGGTGATTAACCCCGATGTTGCATGAACCGGCGGGAGAAGTCTGCGGATATTTTTCAGGAGGAGTAAATGGACTATTTCTTGGATGAAGAACAGTTGATGATAAGGGACCTGGCCAGGCAGATAGCGGATGAAAAGATAATGCCTGTCAGGGCGGAGCTGGATGAAAAAGAGGAGTTTCCGTGGGATATCATGAAGGCCCTTGCACAGTCCGATTTCTTCGGGCTTTATATCCCCGAGGAATACGGGGGGCTCGGCAAGGGAGGCTTTGAGCTTTCCATAGCCATCGAGGAACTGAGCAGGGCATGCCTCGGGGTCTCCACATCGTACGCCGCCAATGCCCTCGGGACGTATCCGATACTCCTCTTCGGCTCCGAGGAGCAGAAGAAGAAATATCTCCCCGACATTGCCTCGGGCAGGCGGCTCGTTGCATTCGCCCTTACCGAGGCGAATGCCGGCAGTGACGCGGCCGGGGTGCAGACCACCGCAAGGCTTGAGGGCGAAGAATACGTGCTCAACGGCACAAAGCAGTGGATAACCAACGGCGGCGAGGCGGAGATATACACCGTGATAGCGATTACGGACAGGGCAAAGGGCGCAAGGGGGGCCTCGGCCTTTATTGTTGAAAAGGACACGCCGGGCTTTACATTCGGCAAGAAGGAGAACAAGATGGGCATAAGGGCCTCCTCCACGAGGGAGCTTGTATTTGAAAACTGCCGCATCCCGAAGGAGAATCTCATCGGAAGGCAGGGGATGGGGTTTATCGTCGCCATGAAGACGCTTGACAAATCAAGGACCGGCGTGGGCGCACAGGGAGTGGGCGTTGCTCAGGGCGCATTTGAGGCCGCGGTGAACTTTGCAAAGGAGAGGCGACAGTTCGGCGCACCGGTCATCAGCTTCC
>WFVK01000246.1 GCA_015491705.1 Nitrospirota bacterium
TGTTACATCTGGGGACGTGTCTGCACTGCATAGTACAGGCCGTTTGCGAAGGCGCCCTCTATATCCTGAGGGAGGCCGGCCTCCCTTTCGATAATAATTCCTATTTCGGTTACGGCGGAGAGGATATTCCTCCTGAAATCCTCATCCCATACAATGGGTTCATCCGTGTAGTCGATTGTCGTTTCCCGCGGCGGATTCAGCATGACGCTGTCATATAGCCCCGCGCCGGCGTATTCCGCAAGGTCCTCGGCGTTTGAGTCCGAACGGAAGATGAGGCCGCTGCCGTAAAGCGCCGTGCTCTTGCCCGGATAAGAAAGTATGCGCGGCTCCGGCGAGTCTTTACCCGAGGTGAAGCTCAGGGCCCTGCCCGGGTAGTTGCCGACCAGCGTCTCCCCGAGTCCGAGCACCACCTCTGCATAGAGCTCGTTCCTGTCGCCTGTAAAGGGATTGGCCGTATGGATTACAAATGCGTATTCCGCCTCCACGACCTGCTGGATTATAACCGCCATGAAGACGTCTTCATCCGGGATCCCCCACGCCTTCCGGCTGAGGTAGGCCCTTTCATTCCACTTGGATGCCCAGACGCGTTTTATGCATGTCCAGGTGTCTTCCGGATTTTCAGGCCATCCGAGTCCTGCATGTTCCATGACACTGCGAAGCGAAGGGAGGAGTTCATCAGGCGGCCTGAGCTCAAGCACGGCTCTGCGTACAGCGGCGAGAATTTCTTCAGGGTTGTCCTCAACCCGGCGCAGAAGTTCCCTGCAGCGCGCGGCGACATCCCTGTTTATATCCATGTCAAGCACATGCTCAAACACGCCGAACGGCAGCGCCGCCGCGGGGGGCAGGTGGATCCAGTCCGGCAGTCCGTCCATGATCCTCCTCAGGTTGTTGGATTTGCCGCCGACCGCTCCCTCCCTGAAATCCGCTGAATCAATTGCATATGTGGTGAACCCCGGACGCTGTATCTTTCTCAGTTTTATTTTCGCCTGCGGGGGCGCGGCGGCTGTTTCATCCGCAACCTCTTCAAACACCACATCACCCGCCGTATTCACCGCGAGACTGAGCAGGCGTCCCTTTAATGACTTGAGCCGCTCATAGCGCTCCCTGTCGTAACACGTGGCGAACAGGAGCCCGGCGTTCCTGGCGCGAACCGCCACGTGAGATACGAGATCAACCGGATCAGGCGTGATAACCACACTGACCCGCCCGGGGGGTTCTTCATCTCCGCTCACCTTGTCCGTGATGATGACCGTGGGCCGGTCAAAGGACCTGCCCTGGACAGACCTTAGTTCATCTACAACTTCCACATATCCCCTCGCGCGGCCGGGGCTGATGACCTGCCAGTCCCCTATCCCTGCGCTGCTGCGCAGCATGGGGTCAAGACGGCGTATGAGTGTGGAAAGCACGAATGCGGGCCTGCCCCGGACCACCTCTTCGGTAAAGAGGTTTATCACCCAGGAGTCTGCATGAAAGGCCCTGCCCAGAAACTGGGCCTTGGCCTGGAACAGCCTGTAGTAATGCTCGCTGAAGTCGCCTATGATGCGGCCGAGCCTGTCGGTGACGGACTTGGCATGAAGGGACCACTCCCGGGTGAAACGCGGCATGTTTTTGAGCCGCTGCCAGTGGCGGAGACATGCCGGGAGTTCAGGACTGTCATATGACAGCATCATGTTCTCGACGGCGATGCCCGTCAGTTCAACAAGCTGATCCCTGCCGGAAAGCATATGAATGCCGCGTTCCACCACGACACGCAGGAACTGCTCCAGGGCAAGGTCGAGATAGAGCGTATCGCGGAGCCTTCCGTCGTCCGTCTCACTGCTTAAAACGCCCGCGAGGCGGCCGCGCATTGCGGTGATCTTTGCGGCAAGCCCGGGCATGGCGGCGTGGGCGTCATCCCTGTGCCGCAATATGAACCCCATCATTTCTCCCATGTCGCCGTCCAGCAGGTATCCGGCGGCATGGGCTGCGATTTCAAGATCAGTGCCCGAGTGAACCGATTTAAGAATCCTGAGATAATTCTCAAAGTCCTGTATTAATCCCTCCTTCAGGTGGGGGACGAAATCCGGGGGGGTCACAATAGGCCGGTCGAAGCTCTCCAGGCGCTCTCTTGTAACGCCTCCCGCCTCAAGGGTTTTGTAAAACAGGCCGAGGTCCCCGTCGCTTCTCAGGAAATCAAGATACGCCTCGCAGATGACTATATCGTCGGGTGTGGTGTTGTTATGGAGCTTCTGGTGCCATTCCTCCATGAAGTGGCCGCTGACCTCCTTGATCCTGTGCCGGTGCATGATCTTGAGTATCTCGTCACGCACGCGCTGCCCTTCGCCTCCCCGCCCGAGTGTGGTCATTATCAGGCGCACGAGCTCGCGGCTTTGAGGCTCGCTGATATATATGCGGGCGAGTTTGAGCGTAAGCCTGTCCTGGGCGTGGCTCAGCTCCGCAGGCTTCGTGTTGTAGTCACGCTGCCAGTCCAGTTGCCTTACGGCGGAGTAGCGCATCCACACAAAAAGGAGCGCAAGTCCCTCCGGGTCGCCCCTGACCCTGTCCAGCAGGTCATGGCACAGATTGAAACGGTGCATCAGGGTCCATGAATGGCGGTCCATTTCCGCATGAATAATCTCACCGGCAAGACTGGAGAGCCGGGGCGCGAGCACCCCTGCATCCTGCACGAGGGCCTTTACCGGGATATAAAAATTCCGGCCGTGATTTTTCAGCCAGGCACCTGTCCGGGTGTTTTTAAGCACAAAAGAGATACCCAGGGGGGCGTCTTTTTCGCTGATAAGCAGGGTCAGACGGTCTAAGGCAAAGGGGGTCTGTGCAGCACTGCCTTCAACCACGGCTGTTCCCTCGGGGTGTATGGAGGGAGGGGGAACCGACCATTCAAAAGGCGAGTGTACGGCCACGCCCCAGTGCATGAGCAGCGGCCCGGGTATGCCGGCACGCAGGATGACGCGGTAAACGCCTTTCTCCCTGCTTACTGCAACCTCCAGCCTGCCTTCAGGAAGTTCATATGTGTCTTCAAACAGCGCCTCTCCTTTAATCTCCTCCCTGAGAGCTGTCATATGCGGCGTGCCGGTATTATTTTTTGTTTCTGTTCCTTCAGGCATTGTATATATTATACTGCTTTTCTGCAAACCTTACAGTTGCATAAAACTATCGCGGGCGGGCTCTCCCTGTTTATAAACCTGCACCTTGCTCTGACATAAAAACACCGGCGGCAGGCTGAAGCGCCTGCCCGCCGTGGAATAATCCGCAAGGGGTGGAGAGAGAAGGGGCACTTATTTCATGCGCATCATGTCGAATTTCTCCCGCGTCTTCATCATCTGCTGATGCAGCCTCTGCATATCTTTCTGCGAGACCCCGCCGTTTTTCATCATCCTTGACATTTCCATCATGTGCCCGCACATCTCCTTCATTATTTCGGACATACCGGCCATGTCCGCTGAGCTCATTCCCCTCTCCATCATCTTTGACATCTCCTGCATCATTCCCGTCATGCTGTTCATGTCCTTCATCATGCCGCCCATCATATTCTCTCCATGCATCATCATGCCGGACTGCCCCGTCTTTCCGTGCTGCATGCCCATGCCGCCGGACTTGCCGTCATCACGGCCGCCCATCATGCCTCCGCCCATCCCTGCATACCCCGCGCCTGCCGACAATGCAATCACCAGGGCGCTTATAACCATCAGCCTTTTCATATGCAACCTCCTTTCTGTTTCTGCCCGGGCCTCCTGCAAAACTGTGAAAATGCCCGGCATACGTCATTCCGACTACCCTACCCTTCTCCCCTGCCCCTTTATGCAGGTCTCCTAATCCCTCTTCAGGTACTCCTCAACCGCACTGACAAACCTTGCGGCAACCGGGAAGAGCCTGTTGATATCCTCATCCTCCGGTGGCTTCATGTGGTCGCAGTCGCACTCGTGGGTGATGTTGTACGTGAAATGAAGGGCTTCGGAGAACTCCGTGCTGAAAACCCCTGACTGCATGTATCGCCTTTCAAACTCTTCTATGACATCGGCGTGTGTGAGCTTGCCGATGTCCTTTACGTCCAGCAGGGCGAAGAGACAGTTCATCATCGCGTGATACAGGTTTGCAAGCACGTGAAGATTTCCTATCTTTTCCCTGCGGATTAATTCGGCCTCCTGAATATATTCATTGGCCCTGCGAAGCCTGTCCTCTGCCGTCGCGGTCATGTTTCCTCCTTGTCTGCGGCTGTTTTTTTCTTTTCCCTTAATGGTGCATAAAACTGCCGGCGGGCTCTGCCGCCTGTTTATGCCGCATTAAGAGCCTGCATCCCGCCGCTTTCTCAGATGCCCTCGGAACCTCTCCGCCGCTTCTCCGGCAGTGGAGAAGGGACGGGGCAACAAGTGACTATAAAGCACCTATAACCTTTTTCAGCCTGTTCTGAATCTCGGCTGCTATCTCCGCCAATGCCGGATTTTCAACGGCCTTCATTGACGCCACAGGATCGACAGCCGATACCTCCACCCCTCCCGCACCGGTCTCCTGTACGATCACATTGCAGGGGAGCATTGTTCCGATCTTATCCTCCGCCTGCAGTGCCCTGTACGCAAACGGCGGATTACAGGCCCCCAGGATTTTATAGTTCCTGAAATCCACATTCAGTTTCTTCTTAAGGGTTTCCTTGACATCAACCTGCGTCAGGATGCCGAACCCCTGTTTTTTCAACTCCTCAGTTACCCTTGTCACTGCCTCCTCAAAAGAGACATTCAATGCCTTACTGAAATAATAACTCATAGCGCCTCCCGCACTCTTAAACATTTGCAGTATAAACCTTACAGTTGCATAACACCATCGCCCGCATGCCGGAGAGCCCGGCGGAAAAGCTTTATCTGCGATTCCCTGAGGAAATATTCAGCGCGCATATTAAATAACCCCCTTAATCCCCCTTAACCTAAGGGGGAAATATATCTCCCCTCTTATGTTAAGAGGGGCCGGGGGAGTTACC
>WFVK01000247.1 GCA_015491705.1 Nitrospirota bacterium
CTCCGGGCTGCCCGAAAGAAAACACTCCGGTTTAAAAAAAAACAGAAGTTCGTTTTTCCTGTCCCTGCCGAATTCAAAGGGCCTGACTATCAATTCGTCCCATTCCGAAAAGGCCGCATCAACGACATCACTGATTATTGAAACATTATTCATAAGGGCATCTCTCCTTCCGCTAAATTCCCAGTTTCCCGGTAAGCCGTCTCACTGCCTCCGCTGATTCATGAAGCGCCTGTTTTTCATCATCCGTCAGATCAAGCTCTATGATCTCCTCCAGTCCTTCAGGACCGAGCCTTACAGGCACACCGACATAGACACCGGATATTCCATATTCGCCGTGCAGGCAGACGGAACACGGCAGCGGTTCGTCCTTTATGCCGAACATGGTTTCTATCATCTCTACAACCGATGCCGCGGGGGCATAATAGGCGCTGCCCGTCTTTAAAAGTCCGACGATTTCGGCACCGCCGTTTTTTGTCCTCTCCATGATCTTCACGATCGCGGATTCGGGCAGGATGTCCGTAATGCATTTATCCCCCACCATTGTCAGGCGCGGCAGCGGCACCATGAGATCGCCGTGCCCCCCGAGGACAACGGCCCGGACATCCCCCGGATGCACGCCGGCTTCCCATGCTATGAAACTTCTCATTCTCGCGGTGTCCAGCACGCCTCCCATGCCGATCACCCGCCGGTGAGGGAAGCCCGCAGCCTTCACCGCTACATGCGCCATTGCGTCCATGGGGTTTGTAACGACGATAACCACGGCGGACGGCGAGGTCCTGCGGGTATCTTCAGCCACCCGTCCGACTATATCCGCATTCGCCTTCAGCAGGTCATCCCTGCTCATGCCGGGTTTTCTTGCAAGGCCGGCCGTGATTACAACAATGTCGGAGGCGGCGGTATCATCAAAGTCGTTTGTGCCGGTGACCTTTGCGGAGGAGCGCCAGAGGGGGCATGCCTCAAGTATGTCAAGCGCCTTGCCCTGCGGAATGCCCTCAACAACATCGACAAGCACAACATCCGCAAGATCTCTCTCTGCGATCAACTGGGCGGTTGTAGCGCCCACATTGCCTGCGCCGACTACGGTTATTTTTTTATGCTCCTTTACAGCGGTATTCATTGAACGGATAAACATTATAGCCGAGACAGGCGGAAATTCACAAGGATTGTTTATCCGCCGGCCTTCAGCATCTTTGCCGTGGCGTCGGCGACAAGCGTTTTATCCCTTGTCACGGCCGTGGCGTATGCCGTCAGAACCTTCCTTGTATCCTGCGTGATCTCGGCGGTAACGGTTATCTCCTCGCCGACCTTCAAGGGCCTTCTGAGCCGGATATTCAGGCGGGCGGTGACCGCTGGCATACCCATGGCAATGGCGAGCTTGACCATTGCCTCATCCAGCAGGGTTGAAATGATCCCGCCGTGGACGATGTTCACGTATCCCTGATGCTCCCTGCGGGGGACAAACCGTGCCGTGATTTTTTCCCCGTCAAAGGAAAAACCGAGCCTGAGACCGGCAGGATTCTCCGGCCCGCATACAAAACAATATCCGTCGTCGGCAAGATTGATCATGATAAAAACATATTCATACAATATTCTGCAACCCGATACGTATCATCATTACGGCAATGGCGGCAAGGAGAAGCGCCACTATCTTTGATACCGCGATAATACCGTTTTTGCCGATAAGCCTTGTTATGGGCGCGGCACATGAAAAGACGATATACACCACCGCCAGGTTCAGGAGAAGCGATATCACTGTCGGCGCAATGCCGTAATGATCAATCAGCACTATCAGGGTGGTCAGGACCGCGGGCCCCACAAGCAGGGGCACGGCGATCGGAACTATACCCACGTCATGGGCCTTTTCCCGGTAATTTTTCTGCCCTGTAAGCTCGATAACCGCCAGGACGAGGAGCATAAGTCCGCCTGCGATCTTGAAATCGTCCACGGTAATGCCAAGTATGCTGAAAATGGCCTCACCCACGGCTACGAATACGAGGCATATGACCAGGGCCGAGATGACTGAATACCGGATTACCTTTTTCTTTTCGTCCCCCGGCAGCTTAATGGTGATCGACATGTAGATCGGGAGTATCCCTATCGGATCCATCGCGACAAAGAGCGGAATAAATGTCATCGGCAGGTCTTTCAATGCTTCCGTCATGGGTTAATTATAATTACAATATTTCAATCAGTCAAAGGCAAGGGGCGGGCAAACCCGCCGCGGTCTGCCGTGTTGAAGTTTTACGGGAAATATAATACATTCTATGGTAACGGTTCACCCCCGCCATGATGACCCTCACCTGTCAACGGGGAGGGAACAGGGCTTGCCGGTTGCAAACGTCAAATGCATAAAACGGAGGGGCTGCATTATGCTGAAGAGAATCAATCCAGCGGAGACACCCGCATGGAAGAAACTGCTGGAACACTATGAGGTTATGAAAAACAGGCACATGAGGGACATGTTCAGGGAGGACCCGGACAGGTTTTCAAGGTTCTCCATAAGATTTCAGGACATCCTCGTGGATTATTCAAAAAATATAATAACCGGCGAAACCATGGAACTGCTCCTGGAACTCGCACGCGAGGCGGAGCTCGGGGACGCCATAGAGAAGATGTTTTCGGGCGAAAAAATCAATGAGACCGAAGACCGCGCCGTTCTGCACACGGCGCTCCGCAATCTTTCGGGACAGCCGGTTTATGTGGACGGAAAGGATATAATGCCCGGTGTGCAGGCCGTGCTGCGGCAAATGAAGGATTTCTCGGAAAGGGTGCTCTCGGGGCAGTGGAAGGGGTATACCGGCAGGCCGGTGAGGGATATTGTGAATATCGGCATCGGCGGTTCCGACCTGGGGCCGGTGATGGTGACGGAAGCGCTGAAGCCGTATAAAAAACCCCATATCAATGTTCACTTTGTCTCAAACATAGACGGGACACATATCGCCGAAACCCTCCGAAAGCTCTCTCCGGAGACCACACTGTTCATGATCGCCTCAAAGACATTCACCACGCAGGAGACCATGACGAACGCCCGGACGGCAAGAAAGTGGTTCCTTGACTCCGCGGGGGACAGCGCATTTGTAAAAAAACACTTTGTGGCGCTCTCGACCAATAAAGAAAAAGTCGCGGAATTCGGGATAGATACTGAAAACATGTTCGTATTCTGGGACTGGGTGGGCGGCAGGTACTCGCTGTGGTCGGCCATCGGGCTCTCCATTGCCTGTGCCGTGGGATTTGAAAACTTCACCGCGCTGCTTGAAGGCGCGCATGCAATGGACAGGCATTTCAGGGAAACCCCTTTTGAGAAAAACATCCCGGTTGTTCTGGCATTGATCGGCATATGGTACAACAACTTCCACGGCGCTGAGACCGAGGCCATCCTGCCCTATGACCAGTACATGCACAGGTTCCCGGCCTATTTTCAGCAGGGCAACATGGAGAGCAACGGCAAGTGCGTGGACAGGAGTGGGCGGGAGATATCATACCAGACGGGCCCGGTCATCTGGGGGGAGCCCGGAACAAACGGCCAGCACGCATTCTTTCAGCATATCCACCAGGGCACAAAGCTTATTCCCTGCGACTTCATCGCCCCCGCGGTCAGCCATAACCCCGTCGGGGAGCACCACAACATCCTGCTCTCCAATTTTTTCGCGCAGACAG
>WFVK01000248.1 GCA_015491705.1 Nitrospirota bacterium
CCGTAACCCTTCCCGCATCCTGGGCATCGTATGTTCTGAAATCCACCCTATCGATCAGGCCTCGCAGTGCAAGCCCGCTGATCTCGGCCTGTATGTCTTTTTCAACTATGCGGGGGATGAATCCCTGCCTCCTGATATCCGCCTCCTGCGCCTTCAGCAGCGGCAGCAGCTTCTGAAATATTTCCCTTGCAACCCTTGACCAGAACACCCCTATGGGAAACTCCTCCAGGCTTTTATCAAGTCCCTCGAATATTTTTTTCTCCAGCGCTTCCGGTTCCGTGTCGCCGTGTTTGAACAGATATTCCATTGTCCTGTGCGCAAGGGTTCCCCACAGCCTTGCCTCAACCCTGAACTTCGGCGGCCTCTGCATCTCAAGACCGAGGACTTTTTCGATATAAAAACGCAGAGGGCACTTCCTGTAGTAATCAATGCCTGTTACACTGAAAAAGCCCTTTGCCGCGCCCCCGGCCAGCCTGCGCAGGGCAGCGCGCGCCTCACCGCTGAAAAACGTCTTCCCCCCGCGGAAGACTTCAGTTCCCGGCCGTCGCCGGCCGGCTGCCCCCTCCCTGATGAGGACATCTTCCGCTGTAAATATGCCGGGCTCCGGCGGTTTCATGCCTGCGGCCCAGTCAAGAAAAGGCGAGGGCAGGAGAATATTGTCACCGTCTGAAGAGGGACAGGAAAAAAACGGCTCAACAGAGGAGACATTGAGGAGTCTCCTGAAATAGGATTTCTGCCTGTCAAGATAATATTCAAGATGGGGCATCCCCAGGGCCTTTTTGACTCTTTCCGGCAGTATGGGATCAATCCCGGGCCTGGACGGAAAGTCACCTTCCAGCATCCCCCCGAAGAACAATGCGCCGGTCTCTATCCCGGCCGCCAGCTCAAACGGAACAAGCTTAACCCCTTCACGGTCCGTGTCCGAGCCCTTCAGGTCCTGCAGGAGATATTTCAGATAAAACACCGGCTCACCAGGGCCTTTATCCCCGGGGCCGCAGAGGGCGGCAAACCTTCTCAGTTCGGAGAGGCTCCTGCCGACCCGCTGCAATACCGCCTCCGCCGCGGGGGCCGCACCGTGAATATCCGGGCCGCGGGAGAAACCCAGGGAGTCCAGTGCCGCTTCGAATGCATCGGCAAAGGATGCGATATCTTGTTTACGGCGGATATCTTCCATGATATTGATTATCCGGTTCAGTTCCGCCTGAAACTCATCGAGCCGCCCCCTGTCATCTCCTGTGATGCCGTCCTGCGCGGAGTTCAGGATGGTCTCCCTGATGGAAAGCCAGCGGTCCTTTCCCTTGACTATCCCCGCGGCGTATGCATAGCTTACAGCCCGGTCCCTGACAACAGGGGGAATTCCCGGGAAGTACGGTGACGTAAGAAATGCGAGGAAATCATTCCTTGAATAATCCCCTTCAATACAGGCGATCATGTCCCCTATCGCCATAAAAGGCTGCTCGCCGGACAGGTCGTATTCCGCCACGCTCAGGGGTATGCCGTATTTCCGGAAAATTCTTCGGGTCATATGGATATACTTTGAAAGCACGGGGAAACATACCGTTATCTCCCATGGTTTAAGGCCGTTGAGAATGAGCTTTTTTACGTTCCGGGCTATGCCCTCCACCTCCTGCTCCATGGAGGCATAACTGTAATAGCCTGCATTCCCCCTGCGGGCCCTGCCTTTCGCTTTCCTCACGGTTACAGCGTCCGCGTCCGCCCTGAAATACTTCAGGATTCCCGTATCCTCCTCGGCAAGGAGCCAGGCCTTCGGGGATTTATCAATAACGGCCCTGATAAATTCCAGCTCCAGCGGTGTTGGGTCAAAAAATCCGTCGACAACCACCGCCTCAGCCCTGAATGCGGAAGCCGGGGCGTTGAACTTATCCCTGAGAAGCGCAATGCTGTTTTTCAGCACGCCCTCATGGTCAATGAGGTTCTTTTCCTTTAATTCATCTTCATAAGCCCGGAGGGTTTCCAGTGCCTCCATGGCCCTGCCGGCTGCCTTTTCATCGAATATCAGATGCCTGATTTCATCTTTCAACCGGGCGATGTCCCGCCCCGCGGTATAGTGCCTGATCTTCTCCAACAGACCGGCCAGAAGCCTCGCATAACCTATGCTCCTTTCCCCGAGTTTTTCACACAGTATGAGTGTCTTCATGCGGTCTGAGATTATGCCCTCAGCAGCGTATGCATCATGAAGGCCTGCGGCAAGCTGTCTTATTGTAAGGCACTGAAAGGGAATGTAAGCGGATCTTTTAGTGACCGAGCGGAAATAATCAAGGAAGCGCTCCCGCACCGCCTCCAGGATGAAACTGTTCGGCCCGAGATACAGGATGCGGGAATAATCATTATCAGGACAGAGGCTGATGATTTCCCTGAACACGGCCTCTCTCACTTGCCTGTCACCTGATGGAGATATCAGGATAGTTGTCTTTTTCATCCGGCCATCCCCGCGATTCCTTCAGAAAATATTCCGCCTGGTATCAGTTCAACAGGTATCCCGGATACCTGAATCTTAAACATTTTTTTACAGATGAACTGTTACGACTATTGTAATGTCCGGAGAGGGGGAAAATCAAAGGCGGGTGCAGACAGGCGCGGGGCGGGCACCATGCCTACAGGTAATTCTCCAGCTTTATTTTCCACCGCGCGGGGGACTCGTAGCTCTTGACCCTGTCTCCGCCGCCGTTTAAAGGCTGGGCAAGATCTACATCATATGGGGTAACGTACCGGCCCTTTTTCATGTCGTAAACAATCCTGACCGTCGGATGCAGCAGGCTTTTTTCACCGCGATCGAGGATTATGCCGAGCAGCCCGCTTTCCAGGCTTACAAGCGTACCCACGGGATATATGCCCATGCACCGGATAAACTGGTGCACCAGTTCCCTGTTGAAATGAAACTCGCCCCACTCGAAAATTTTTTTGAGAGCCTCTGTAGGCAGCATCCCCTTGTGATAACACCTGTCCGATGTTATTGCATCATAAACATCGGCAATAGCGGCCATCTGGCCGAATTTGCTGATTTCATCCCCTTTCAGGCCGCGGGGGTAACCTGATCCGTCAAACCGCTCGTGATGCTGGGCGGCTACAAGGACGGAGACTTCATCAATGCCCGGATACTCCTTGAGGATACGCCGTCCGTGCTCCACATGTTCCTTGATCTTTGCAAATTCATCCCCGGTTAACCTGCCCGGTTTGTTAAGTATCTCAATGGGGACCTTCATCTTGCCGATATCATGCAGCAACGCCCCTGTGCCGATGGTTTTTATCAGTTCGGGGTCCAGGCCGAGATGCTTGCCGAAGGATATCATCAGGACGCTGACGCCCACGGAATGGAAAAAGGTATATTCATCGGTCTTCTTGATTCTGCCGAGACTTGCCAGGGCGTCCTTGTTCCGGAAGATGGAGTTAACCATTTTCCCGACAACATGCTCGGCCTTTTCAAGTTCCAACTGCCTGCCGAGCCGTATGTCCTCCATGATCTTCTGAACGGTTTTCTTTGCCTCTTTTTTTATCTCTTTCGCCCTGACAAGTTCTTCCTGTACCGAGACGCGTCTGGTGTCGATCTGTTTCGGTTTGGAGATTTTCCGGAGCTCGGCCTGTATCTCCTGATTCACCTCTTTCTCCGTCGGCGCATCGGCGACGTCCAGCCCCTTGTCCGTGTCAATGTACAGTTCACGTATGCCTGCATCGATAATCTTCTCAATGGCTTTGTCATCCCTGATCTTTGCACTGTTGGTCAGGAAGGGATGCCTCAGCCAGCCGCAGTTGAAATCATGGACATACATCCCGACCTTTAACTGTTCTGTTTTTATCTTTTTTATCATGAGCCGTGTTTTCCGCCTCCGGTTCCCTTAGATAGTGTTTTCGGAATTTTGATGCCATTACCTTACAGTTGCATAAAAATACCGGCAGGGGGGCGTAAGACACCGGGGATTACAAATATCTCTCCGTCCTTATTCTCCATTTATCCGATGACTCGGAACATACAATCCTGTCCGGGCCGCTTTTGCCCGGTTGCGAGAGATCCAAATCATAGGTCAGAACGAACCTGTCCCTTTTTATATCGTAAATGACCCGGACGACCGGGTGCAGGAGGTCTCTCTCGCTGTGCTGGATGACCACGGCAAGGAGGCCGCTCTCCAGCCTTACGAGTGAGCCCACGGGATAAATCCCTATACAGCGTATAAAGTGCTGGACAAGCCCCGGATTATAATGCCCGCTCCATTCATAAAGCTTTTTCAATACCTCCGTAGGTTCATACCGGCGCTGATAGCACCTCTTGGATGTCATCGCGTCATAGACATCCGCTATGGCCGCAGCCTGCCCGTAGAAACTGATCTGCTCGCCTTTGAGGCCGTTGGGGTAGCCCGTTCCGTCCACCCTCTCGTGATGCTCGGAGGCCAGTATGACGGAGGACTCGGCAATGCCGCCGGTTTCTTCAAGCAGGACGTTGCTGTACTCCACATGCCTTTTGATCTGGCTGAACTCCCTGTCGCTCAGGGGCCTTCTGCTGTTCAGTATCTTCAGGGGCACCTTCATTTTCCCGACATCATGCAGCATGGCCCCGATGCCCACCTCTTTCAGCTGCCGGTCATTGAACCCGAGGTACCTGCCGAAGGAGAGCATCAGCACACAAACACTCATTGAGTGCATATATGTGTACTCATCGGCCTCCTTGATCCTCCCCAGGCATATCAGGGCATCCTGGTTTCTGAGAATGGATTCAATCATCTTCTCCACAACCGGCTCGACCTTTTCGGTTGTTATCCGCCTGCCGAACCTTGCCTCCTCCATTATATCCCTGACAGTCTGCCTGGCCTCGTTTTTTATGGTCTCTGCCCTGAAAATCTCCTGCCTGAGCGGTACAAGATACTTTCTTTCCGGCCGTTCCTGCCCCATTTTGTCGAATTCCGCCTGAATATCCCGGCTCACTTCCTGTGCGCTGGGCGCATCGGCATCCAGTCCCTTGTCCGTGTCGATATATAATTCACGTATCCCGCAGCCGGCGATCTTCTCTATGGTTTTTTCATCTTTGACCTTTGTGGTGGTGCCGAGAAAGGGGTGTTTCAGCCAGGGATAGTTGAAATCATGGACATACATGCCGGGTTTCAACTGTCCTATTTTAATTTTTTTGATCATCCCTCACGAAAAGATATTCTCCCTTTGATTTATCGACAGAAAACCATTCTGCCTTTAGCCGGAGGGATGGGCTACGGGACAAAGCGGAAGCGGGCATTGTCATATATGAAACAACGGAGGGGATGAGAGGCCCTGTTATTTTATAAGGCGTCAGGATTTGTGGCCGAGAATTTCCCTGATCTTGCCTTTCAGCTCGTTGAAGTCTGAAGACTTTACAATGTAATGGTCTGCGGCCACCGCGGCGAAATCGCTTTTGTAAACGCTGTATGCGGAACAGATGATGACAGGCAGATCATAGTCGGTCTCCCTTATCTTCCTCAGGACGCTCAGCCCGTCTTCTCCGGGCATCTTTATGTCAAGCGTCACGAGATCCGGTTTTTCTTCCCTTATCATCCTCAATGCCGCTGCGCCGTCCTCGGCCAGAATAACATCGTATCCTTCATCGGTCAGCTCTTCCTGGAGCAGCAGGCGTATGTTTTTTTCATCGTCCACTATAAGAATTTTCTTTTTCACGGCCGACCTCCTTTTATCCCATAGAAGTCCAACGGTTGATCAAATAGGGCTTCAGTGTCTCAAAAGCACTGCACTGCTGATTGATAACTTCTTCGGCCTGGCGGGAATCCAGGTTCTGTGTCCTGCTTACAAAAGAAGCCGTCACAGCATAGTAAATCGGCACCAGCGCCTCAATGACCTGAGTGGGTGTCAACCCGTCGGTGCGTTTATTGTAAGCCACTGCAAAATCATACAATGATTTGATCCAGAGATCAACAGGCAGTTCGAAGTGCGAAGAATCCAGTCTCGCCACCTCGCAAATCTTCCGGCAGTTTTCCGCTTCAAGGACCTTTTCCCACACAGGCATACAGCGTGACTCTCCTTGCTTGAATTTGTTGATCAGGTTTTCAACGTCCACCCTGAGCGGTTTCGGTGCAAATTCCGATTCAAACCCGAAGATGGCGGTCGGACGGCTCCCCTTTATATTAAGCCATGTCTCCTGGTATATATCCATTAAACTGAAAATGGTTCCCACAACCTGTGTGAACATGGGGCTGAGGTCTTTGCCCGGGTCTTTGTCGTCATGGATTTTCGCTCCGAGAAATGACTGGCATATCTTCATGTTCTCACAAATCGCCACAGTGGTCATCCATATGTCAATCCCGAAGCGCGCGATATCCGTCCCCCACACTTCCTTTGAAAGAAGGCTCGTTATCAGTTCCCTCGAGAAACCGAAGTCCCCGCCTATCGGCTGGCGCACGCGTCTTCCGTAAAGCGCCCATGTCAGGGGATATGCAATCATATTCGTAATGGTCCCGTCGTATTTATGGCGGCTGTAATAGGGAGCCACAAATCCGAAACCCTTTATGATGACAGGGGCGATCAGCAGCTCTATCCATTCCGGGAATATGCTCCTCAGGTCTGAATCGAGCATGCATCCGGCCTTTGCGTTCAGCATATCAGCGGCCTCCAGTATCGCCCTGACGGCCGTGCCCTTTCCCGAGGGACCTATATATTTTGTGACGATTATCTCCGTCTCGAATTCAGGCCTTGCTATAAACGCGGTCTCAAAATAGCGCTTGTCGTTAAGGGCCTCGACCGCCTTTTCCGTCTCCGCGGTGCTGCCGCCTTCGGATATGAAAATCACTCCCTTGTGATGGGGGAAGTATTTTGCAAGCCCGAGCTCCGCAGCCTTTATGACCCGCCCGATGGTGGCTGCATTATTGTAACTCGGAATGCCTACAACTATATCGGCTCCGCCGATCTTTTTTAATCGCCTCCGGGTGTTTTCATCAATACTCGAGATGCTGCCGCCTGTGAAAGAATTTTTTCTCAAAACCGGTTCTCCTGTTGCAACTCAATTTGCCTTGCAGTTGCATAAAACCATTGCCGGCGGGCTCTCCCGCCTCTTTATGCAACTTAACGATTTACCTTGTTTCATTTATCCCGCAGCGGGCAGGGTTATCCGGAATACGGCCCCCCGGCCTTCCGTGCTGTCCACATCTATGCTGCCGCCGTGAGAGACTATGATCTTCTGGACAAGCGCAAGTCCGAACCCTGTACCGTTTTCCTTCGTGGAAAAAAACGGAAGGAATATCTTCTGCCTTATGTCCTCGGCGATGCCGCAGCCCGTGTCCCGGATATTTATCTCAGCTTTATTGTCCGGGCATGACAGTTCTATGTCGAGGTCGCCGCCTCCGGGCATGGCCTCCACGGCATTGATAAAAAGGTTGGCAAACGCCTGTCTCAGGAGCACTGCATCCGCCTCGACATCGACCTGTCCGTGAGCACGTACCGAAACCCTGATTGCATTATTGCCGCCTGCAACGGAAGCCGCGGTTTCTTCTATCATTTTATTCAAATCAATACGGTCCGTGTTAAGCACAGAGGGTTTTGCAAAGGCAAGAAGCTCGGAAATGATCCTGTCCATGTGGCTGATCTCGGCTATAATCGCATCCATCGTACCCCTGTGGGAGGGCTCCAGTTTTTTGCTCAGGAGCTTTGCATAACCCGATATTACGGACATCGAATTCCTCAGTTCATGGGAAATGCCCGCGGACATCTCTCCGAGCTGGCTGAGCCTCTGTCTGAGCTCCACCTGCGCCTGAAGCGCCTTGATATCCGTTAAATCCGTAAAAATGAATATAAGGCCGATCTTTTCCCCCCTTGCATTTTTCAACTGCGATGTGGTGATGCCGAGCCATATGTGTCTCTGGTCGGTGGTAATATACTGGTATTCGCACCTGTTGACCGTCTTGTTCTCTTCAGTGAGTTTGGTCAACGGCTCCCTGAAGACCTGATTGAAATGCCTGCCGATCACATCCCTTGCGTTTAAGCGCAGTATATGCTCGGCCGCCTGGTTTATGCTTTTGATCTTCATACCGTTATCGACGCTTATAACACCGCTTGGGACGCTCTGAAGAATATGGTCGTTATAGGCCTCTATACGGCCCGCCTTTTCCTCTGCAAACGCCTTTAATTTTTCAAGCTCCTTTTCCTTTTCCTTGAGCTTTGCAACAAGCTCATGGAAGGTGTCTACAACAAAACCGACTTCAGAGCTTCTCTCGCTGCTCCGAGATGTCCTGAGTATCTTTTTCTGTTTAACAATATAACTCCTTATCAATATGATAAATGCCGCAATGATTAA
>WFVK01000249.1 GCA_015491705.1 Nitrospirota bacterium
AATACCGGGATACTCACCGCACGGCAGACCCTTTTCAGGGTATCCAGCCCCGCAGGGGGCCCGTATTTCAGTTTCGACGGCGTCCTGTAAACAGGCCCGAGGGTTATAAAATCAGAACCTGCCTTTTCAGCCTCTTTAGCCTCCTTTAAGGAATGCGTGGAAACACCGATCAGCAGCTTTCTCCCCACGGCGGTTCTGACGGCATGTGCAGGGATACTCTGCTGCGTGAGATGGACACCGTCTGCGCGGACGGCGAGCGCCACATCAAACC
Source organism: Nitrospirota bacterium (assembly GCA_015491705.1). Taxonomy (GTDB): domain Bacteria; phylum Nitrospirota; class Thermodesulfovibrionia; order UBA6902; family UBA6902; genus JAADFS01. The sequence goes on from WFVK01000249.1 coordinate 272, forward strand.
TGTCGTTTATAAAGAGCCGCGCCCCGTATTTTTCCGTCAGGGCCCTCATCCTGTACGCCAGTTTCAGCAGATCGCGCGTGCCCAGGTCCTTCTCCCTGAGTTGCACCGCCCTCACTCCGCCGCTTAATGCCTTCCCGACAGCAGATAACAAGCTGCGGGCTGCGGGCTGCGGGCTGCGGGTTCCAGATAACCGCTTCCTGTCGGTTACCAGGTACAGATTAAAGTCTATTGACCCCGAACTCATAACACCTCAACCCTCAAACTCTCCTACAGCATTCCCTCTATGGGGCTGCTTGCCGTGGCGTAGAGTTTTTTAGGTATCCTGCCCGCCCTGTAAGCCAGCCGGCCTGCCGTCACGGCATGCTTCATTGCCATGGCCATTGCCACAGGGTCAGCCGCGCCGGCTATTGCGGTATTAAGCAGCACTGCATCACATCCGAGCTCCATTGCAACCGCTGCATCAGAGGCAGTGCCCACACCTGCATCGACAATGACCGGTGTCCTGGCCTGCTCGAGTATGATTTTTATGTTGTAAGGGTTCCTGATCCCGAGCCCCGAGCCAATGGGCGCTGCAAGCGGCATCACCGCGGCGGCGCCTGCATCCACCAGCCTCTGTGCCATAACAGGATCGTCATTTGTATATGGAAGAACGATAAACCCTTCCTTCGCCAGTATCTCCGTCGCCTTCAGAAGCCCCGGTGTATCAGGAAAAAGGGTTTTTTCATCCCCTATCACCTCAAGCTTTATAAGATCAGACACCCCCGCCTCGCGTGCAAGCCTCGAATACCGCAGCGCATCCTCCACTGTATAGCATCCTGCCGTGTTGGGAAGTATCTTGTATTTTTTCGGGTCAATATAATCAAGAAGGTTCTCCGAGTCCCTGTTGAATATATTTGTCCTCCTGACGGCCACGGTCACCACATCGGCTCCGGAGGCCTCAACGGCCCTTGCGGTTTCTTCAAAATCCCTGTATTTCCCGGTGCCGACCCAGAGCCTCGATTTGAATTCAATCCCCCTGATCACAAGTTTATCATCCATGTTTTCTCCTTTTTTATTCACCCCTTATCCCGTGATATTTATCTTGCCATTGCATAAAACCATCTCCCGCCGCTTTATGCAACATCAAGGTTTTTATTCTATCCTCCGCCCACAAAATTCACGATCTCCACGCTGTCGCCGTCTTTAAGCACAAGCCTGTGGAAATCATCCTTCCTGATGATCTTGAGATTGACCTCAACCGCCACCCGTGCAGGCTCGATCTCCAGGCATTCAAGGAGCCCTTTAACCGTGAGGCCGTCTTGCAGTTCAGTCCCGTTGCCGTTAATCGTCAGTTTCATGACCGCCTTACAGTGCCATTAAAAACACCGCCCTCCCGCGGGTTCATGCATTATATATGTACGTCCCTTGCGCCTGCCTCGATAAGCCTGAACTTACCGGAGAGGCCGTTTGTGCTTTTGATAATCTCCTGTTCCAGAAATTCCCTCAGGCGTTCCCTTACACCCGCGGGAGCGCAGTCCTCCACGTACTCCTTCAGAGACAGCAGCGCATTTTCCCGGCAGAAGCTCTTCATGGCCTCGCTCTGCGCGAGATGCCTGAATGTCCCGCCGCTTCTGCCCTCCCTGTAGCAGGCCGTGCACAGGCTCGGCACAAGCCCGAGGCTTGCGATCTTTTCGATCACCTCCTCGAGGCTCCTCCTGTCCCCTGTCTCAAACTGCTCGGTATCGCCGCCTTCGACATAGCCCCACGGGCTTGTCTTTGATCCGGCCGAGACCTGGGAAGCGCCGGTTAAAAGCAGTTCGTCCCTGAGTTCAGGGGCCTCCCTTGTGGAGACCACTATACCCACATACGGCAGGGCCAGCCTGTAGACTGCGACAATCTTCCTGAAATCATGGTCTGACACCCTGTATTTCCGGTAATCCAGCGCCGCGCCCCTGGCTGGCTGGAGCCTTGGAACAGAGATGGTATGGGGGCCGAAGCCGTATTTGTTGATCAGCCTCCGGCTGTGGGCAATCAATGCAGCGACTTCCCACCGCCAGTTATAGAGGCCGAGCAGCACCCCCATCCCCACATCTTCAAACCCTGCCTCCACAGCCCTGTCCATGACACTGATCCGCCACTCATAATCCGCCTTTGCCCCGGCGGGGTGCAGATGCATGTATGACGGCAGGTGGTACGTCTCCTGAAAGCACTGGTAAACCCCGATACCGCAGGATTTCAGTCTCCTGAAGTCCTCCACGCTCATCGGAGCGGTGTTTGCATGCAGGATGCGTATGGAAGTCTGACTGTAAATCGCGGCGGCGATCTTTTCAAAATACTCAATGCCCGTGCGCGCTGGATGCTCGCTTGCAACAAGGAGGAGCCTCCTGTATCCCCTGTTTGCCAGCAGTGATGCCTCTTCAACGGCCTCCTCAACTGACAGGGTCTTGCGCACGGCCTCCCTGTTGCCGGCCCTGAAACCACAGTAGAGGCAGTTGTTCATGCACTCATTGCTCAGGTAAAGGGGGGCAAACAGCACGATCCTCTTGCCGTAGACCTTTTCCTTCACCCTTCCAGCGGCTTCAAAGACCTCGGCCCACATGTCCTCATCCCGTAACTCCAGCAGTGCGGAGACCTCCGGAAGGCTCAGCACATGCAGGTCAAGGGATTTGGCGATGATGTCCCTGATGCGGGCAGGATCCGTGTCAACAGATTGCAGCCTCATTTTCACCCAAATAAAAAAACCGTATTCCCTGGGCGCGGTATATTCCGGGAATACGGTAAACTCTCTTTATTCCCTTTCCTTCGCCGGTATTACCCGGTTCAGGTTCAGAGGGTCTTCCCGGCTTCCCGGGAACTCTCAGGCTATGCCTCCCCTAGGGTAACTTAAAGTATACTTCTTCAAAAAGAGGCATGTCAAGGATGCTGCGATTTTCAAGCAGCACTGATAAGCGGGGTATATGCTCACTGTATCCTGTGTTGCGGGATATTGTCTTTCAGGGAATGGGGTCCCTTTATGCGTCTTTCCCCGGGGATTCAGTCGTTGTGTCCGCCTGCTCCGGGCCTTCGGTCTCCCCGGAGGAGACTTTGCCGCCCTGTCGCCTGAGCCTCTTTTCTTCCTGTTTTTTCTGCCGCTGCAGCTCTTTCTTCCGCTTATTGCTCCTGTACATGCTGGAACGCCTTGCCATAGTTTGCACCTCGCCCGGTAGATTCTTCTGATAACCAATGGTTACCTTACAGTTGCATAATACCATCGCCCGCATGGCGGAGAGCCCGGCGGAAAAGCTTTATCTGCGATTCC
>WFVK01000250.1 GCA_015491705.1 Nitrospirota bacterium
TATTCATGCCCTCTTTGTGGATAAATACGGAAACCTGAGAGAGGATGCGGGAACCGCCGGCAAACTTGATAACAACGATCCTGTCATAAAAATGGATTATTCCCCTGAGAATGGAACCGAGATTTACAAATGCGCCACAACAGACAACGGCGAGACATACACATGCCCGTCTTCACCCGAGCCCGGAGGTCTTCAGAGCATCAGGCCGATCTGGGACGGGGGGCGCTGGCTGTGGGAAAACAATCCTGCGAGAAGGAAGATATATACCACCCTGAACGGATATGACTTTACAACGGGTCTTACTATCCAGGGGAACCCGGCCATAGGCAACTTTCATGCAGGCAACAGCGCCAAACTTCAGCCGTATCTCAGGGCCGCGGATATTGCCGAGGCAGCCAATATCATCAGATGGATCCGGGGAGAGGATGTCAAAGGATACAGGAAAAGAAGCATCACCCTTACCGTCAGCGGCATAACCTCGACCAATGTGTGGAAGCTCGGCGATATAATCCATTCGGACCCGACAGTTGTGGGACAGCCCATGGAAAATATGGATCTCCTGTACAGCGACAGTTCCTATACCGCCTTTAGAAGGACATATCTGAAGAGAAGACAGGTGGTTTATGCAGGCGCAAATGACGGGATGCTTCATGCATTCAATGCAGGCTGCTATGATGCAAGGGAGCGCCGGTATTATCCCGATGTCGACAGCAGCGGTGAGTGTATCTCCGGAAGCCGCGAACTCGGGCAGGAATTGTGGGCGTTCATACCGCGCGGGCTGCTGCCCCATCTGAAGTGGCTTACAGACCCCGAGTATACGCATGTCTATTATGTGGACCTGAAGCCGAAGGTGGCGGATGTCAAGATATTCAATGCTGATTCCGTTCATGTAAACAGGTGGGGAACCATACTTATCGGCGGGTTCAATTACGGGGGGAAAAAGATAGAATGGACATCCGGAGATACTCTCTACAGCGCCTCCCCGGAGTATTTTGCACTTGATATCACCGACCCGCTGAATCCGAGGCTGCTCTGGACGTTTTCAGACCCTGATCTCGGCCTCAGCATGTCTTATCCGGCGGTGGCCAAGGTGGGTGACAACTGGTATGCCGTTTTCGGCTCCGGAGCAACGGACTACGACGCAACCTCTGACCTGACAAAGTTCCAGAACGGAAACATATTTGTCCTGAAGATATCCGGAGGCAATAACGGGATCGTCAGTGAATGGGTCGAAAACAGGAATTTCTGGAAGATACCCACCGGAGGGACAAATTCATTTATGGCCGTGCCTATCAGTGTTGACGTGAACCTGGATTATCAGGTGGATGTGATATATATAGGCGAAAACTACGCAGAGGGCTCCGGCCGCAATGCCGTCCTGCACAGGATCACCACGGCCGGAGGGTCGCAGGAGAATCCGGCCCGGTGGAAGATCTCGACCCTTGCAGATATAGACGTGATTGCAGGCACAAATGATGATGCAAAGAGAATCACGGCAGCGCCCTCGGCGGCAATGGATGACAACGCAAACTTATGGGTCTATTTCGGTACGGGACAATTCATGGGGGCGTCTGACAATAATCAGACCGATACAGGCGCTTTTTACGCGATTAAGGACGCGTGCTGGGATGGAACCTGCACGGTCTCATATACCGGCACGGACCTGCTGGATGTCTCGCGGGCAACCGTGGCTACGGATGGAAGCGTCACCGGCATAGGAAGCGCCTGTGCGGGGACGGTCTCTTCATGGCAGAACCTCCTGACAGGCTCATACGGCTGCAAGGGGTGGGTTATGTATTTCAAGAATCTTGTTGAGAGTGAGGATTTCACCGGAGAGACACTGGCCCACAAAGGGGAAAGGGTGATCAGCAAACCACTTGTGTTCGGCGGTCTTGTGCTGTGGTCAACATACATCCCGGGGGAAAATTCATGTTCTTATGAAGGCGAGAGCAATGTCTATGCGGTTTACTACGAGACAGGCACGGCTTACAGTGAATATGTGTTCAAACAGCAGGAGGAACTGAGCACGGGCCAGTTTGATGTCATTGCAAGAGTCAGGAAGCTCGGCACCGGCGTGCCCTCTTCCATAGGCGGGCATATCACGGAGGACGGCACTGCAAAGGGATTCTCCCAGCAGTCAACAGGCACCATACTTGAAATCGAAAACATCCTGCCGGTTTCCCTGCAGAGCAAGATGATGGGGTGCCAGGATGAGACGATTCAGTAAACCCCTGCCTGAGGTCCAGGGGGTGCCGGTTCAGTGTCCAGGGGTCGCCAGGGCGATGGGATACTTTCCCCGCGGGGTTAAGGGGGATTTGGGGGTTATGCTGCTGTGAGGATAAGAAATTCAATATCTGTTATGCTGTTATAGTGATGGATTATTTTATTCCCCCGGTCAGCGGGCAGGAGATCAGGCAGCAGAGGCAGAAGGCCCGGCAACTCCGCAAAACGCAGTGGTGGAAGCGGAAGTGCTCGGAAGGCAGGTGTTATTACTGCGGGCGCAGGGTCCCGCCCGGGGAACTGACCATGGACCATATCGTGCCGCTGATACGCGGAGGGAAATCGACGAAGAACAACATTGTCCCTGCCTGTAAGGAATGCAATACCAGGAAGAAGCATTCCATCCCCATGGAATGGGATGAATACCTCAGGCAGGCAAAAAAAGACGATATACTGTAGGCCACCGGCGCATTCATGCACCCCTGAGCGCGATTCAATCAGGTCGTCCTTTACAGGTGTTTCTCCGTAACTGCGTTATAATATTTCCGCTTTTTCGCCACCGGAGGTTATTGCCTTTATGCCTCCCGGGCGTTTAATATAGACAGCCCCGCAGCGCGGGATATCAAAGTTTAATGTTGCATAAACCGGCGGGAGGGCATGCTGAAACACCCCGCCTCTTTCCTTGCCGGCCGGCTGTTCTTATGCAACTGTAAGGCAGATAAGGTACAGATGGACATATCCAGGGAAATATCAGGGCTGAATCCGAGACAGAAAGAGGCGGTTATGCATACCGAGGGCCCCCTCCTTATACTCGCAGGGGCCGGTTCAGGCAAGACAAGGGTCATAACCACGAGAGCGGCATACCTGATACACCGCGGGGTGCCGGCAGGTTCGGTCCTGGCAGTGACTTTCACCAACAAGGCCGCCAGGGAAATGAGGGACAGGGTGCGGTCAATGCTGAAGGGCATAAAGGGAACGCCGGTTATCTCGACGTTCCATTCCCTTTGCCTCAGGATACTCAGAAGGGACATAGAGCCCCTCGGATACAGAAAGGATTTCACCGTGTATGACACTTCAGACCAGATTTCGGTTATCAGGAATATCATGTCGGAAATTAAATTCCATGATAAAAATTTCAGGGCCGAAGCCATACTCGAAAAGATCGGCATGACAAAAAACAGGTTCACCGCTGCCGGCGCTGCCGTCCCCGGCGACCCTGTTGAAGAGGCCTTCCCGCTGATTTATCCGCGGTACTGCGAGGCGCTGAAGTCCATGAATGCACTTGACTTTGATGACCTCCTGCTGCTTACGGTCAGGCTCTTCAGCGGTCATCCCGCTGTCTGTGAAAAGTACAGGGAGAAGTTCAGGTACATAATGGTGGATGAATATCAGGATACAAACCGCCTCCAGTACGACTTCCTCAGGCTGCTTGCCGGTGAGAGAGGCAACATCTGCGTGGTGGGGGACGACGACCAGTCCATATACGGCTGGAGGGGCGCCGACATCGGCAACATTCTCTGCTTCGAGCGGGATTTTCCCGGCACGGTGACGGTCAGGCTCGAACAGAACTACCGCTCCTTCGGCCATATACTGGAGGCCGCCAACGGCGTGATAAGGAACAACATAAGGCGGATGGAGAAGTCCCTCTGGACGGAGAGGGGCATGGGCCCCAAGGTCAACATCTTCAGGGCACTTGACACTGAAGAGGAGGCGGAATGGGTTGCCGAAAGGATATCGACGATCTGTGCCGAAAGGAATATCCGGCCGGAAGATATCGCCGTTATATACAGGGCGAACACATTTTCAAGGCCCTTTGAAGAGGCCCTGCGGAGGCAGAGGATTCCTTATTCAGTGGTCGGCGGGACAAGTTATTTCGACCGTAAAGAGATCAGGGACGTAACCGCCTGGCTCAGGATAATAGCAAATCCCTCCGACGATATGAGCCTCCTGAGGGCGGCCGGGGCCCCCAGGAGCGGACTCGGCCCTGCGGCCCTGCGCATACTCTCGGAGTTTGCGCGCTCAAATTCCAAAAGCCTGCTCGAGGCCTTCGGTATGGCAGGGAGCATCGAGGGGCTCAGCCGCAGTGCCGCGGCCTCATCTGAAGCCATTGCCGGGATTGTCGGCCGTTACAGGGATATGTTCGGAAAGGGCGGCAAAATGGGCGATACTCTCAGGTCACTTATGGAAGACATCAAATACAGGGATTATCTCTGCCGCATCTACAAGACCACAGAGGCGGCATTCAGGAGGATGCAGAACCTCGATGAATTGATCGCCTCGGTAACCCATTACGAATCCGTGGAGAATTCGCCGTCACTGCAGGGTTTTCTCGAGGCAATGGCCCTTGCGGACCTGGTTGCTGAAAAGGAGGAAAAAACCGGGCGTGGTGTAACCCTGGTATCTTTCCATTCCTCCAAGGGGCTGGAATTCCCGGTGGTATTCATAGCGGGCGCTGAGGAGGAGATCATCCCGCACAGGAAATCGCTGGACAGCGTTTCATCCGTTGAGGAGGAAAGAAGGCTTTTCTATGTGGGGATCACAAGGGCCATGAAGGAGCTTTTTATTACATATACCGAACACAGATTGAAGTACGGTAAAAAGGTGGCCTCGGTCGCATCGAGGTTCCTTGAGGAAATTCCGGGAGAGGTTGTGACAGCGCTCGACAGATTCGAGGAGCTCGACCCTGAAGAGGAAAAGCTCTATGTAAAAAACCTGTACGAAAACTTCATGGCCAGGTTTGATGATTAAAATAATTTGACATTTAAGAATAAAAAATGGCATCATTAAGGCGAAGTTTTAGGAGTTTTTGTAACACACGGTGCCACAAAGACCTTATGCTTTGTGGCATTTTTTATTAATGGCTGA
>WFVK01000251.1 GCA_015491705.1 Nitrospirota bacterium
CATGCCGGAGAGCCCGGCGGAAAAGCTTTATCTGCGATTCCCTGAGGAAATATTCAGTACGCATATCAACCTCTTTTGCAATTTCACTCCCCGTTACTTCCTGCAACAGAGACGTATTTCCGATATCCCATCGCTTTATAAAGGTTTTACGACGGGCTCTCCGGCCGGTTTATGCCGCATTAAGGTTATGCAACACTAAGGAATGCCTTTCCCTCCGTGCCCTGACAGCAGTGAACCGTATATCCTTTCAATCTCCCCGGTGTTTTTCCTTATATCAAAGAAAACCTCCGACCGCTTTCTGAGTTTCTCCTTCATCTCCCGGAGGGCATGCCTGTCTTCAGCCAGTCTCCCCAGTATGAAGGCCAGCTTCAGGTCATCTCCCGCGGGGAAGAGAAATTCCTCTGCTTCACGGCCCAGTGCCTCCCTGCTGGATAACAGATCGGATGCAACAACAACCTTTCCCATGGCCATGGATTCAATTACTATTCTCGGCAGGCCCTCTTCCCTCAAAGAGGGCAGCACCACCGCATCAACGCCGGCAATATCCTGCCGTATGTCTCTTTTATAATCCTTAAATATAACATCGGCACCGGCAGCCGATTTTTTAAGTTCTTCGAGATACCGGCCGTCTCCCTCTCCCGTGATTATCAGTTGCACTCTTTCAGCGAGTCTGCCGGCCGCCCTGACAAGAACATCTATGCCTTTTCTCCGCTCTATCCTGCCGAAATAACCGACCCGCAGCACTCCTGCGTCACTGCGGTCAGCGGAAGGCCTGAACACATCCGTATCAACACCGTTATAAACAACCTTCACCCTGTCCTTTGCACCGATTGTTTCAAATCTCCGGGCCGCTGACCGGGACACCGCTATCAGGCAGTCGGTCATGTAGTAGAGCATCCTGTCCATCCACCGGAGGGAATCAGAGACTCTTAAGTGAAGGACGACCGGTATGCAGAGGATTTTCCCGACCACACCGGCATAAAAGGTCTCCCTGGGGGATTCCGTATGGATTAAGTCAATCCCTTCCTCCTTAACAAGTCCGTACAGCCTGATCAGCCTGCTTATGACATGAAACAGATTGAAAAACCTTATGGCCGGAAAGGGGAGGATGAATACCTTTATCCCCGAGCTTGCGGCCTCTTCAGAGAATTCACCCGCACGGGGCACTATCAGAAAGGGGGTGAACCTGTCTTTATCAAGGTGTTTCAGCAACAGGTGCAGGCTTTTCTGCCCGCCCCGCCGCAATGAAGCGAAACAGCTTGTATACAGGATATTGTATTTTTTCTTCTTCACACCCTCGGATATTTCCTGCAACAAAGGCTTGATTCCAGAATCCCGTCGCTTTATAAAGGTATAACGGCAGGTTCTTCCGAATGTTTATGCAATGCCATCAGTCTCCCGTAGAGGTTCTCGATTTTATCCACCATAAGGCCGGATGAAAACCTCTCTTCAACCACTTCCCTCCCTCTCCTGCCCATCTCCGCGGCCTTTTCCGGATTCTCAACGAGAAAAACAATACTCTCGGCCAATGCATAAATATCACCCGGCGGCACCAGCAGGCCGGTCTCGCCGTGTTTCACAATCTCTGAAGTCCCGCCCACATCTCCGGCGACCACGGGGATACCGCATGCCATGGCCTCGGCGACGGCCAGGGGCAGGCCTTCCCGCACCCCGGAGGGGTGCACAAAAATATCCATGATGGACAAAAGCCGCGGGATATCCTCGCGGTAACCTGTAAAGATAAAATTCCTCCTGATGACCGACTCTTCAGAGGCAGCGGCCTCGATATCCTTTCTGAGGGGGCCGTCGCCGACCACGAGGAATTTGACGGCGGGGAATTTTTTCAGAACATTCACGGATGCAGCGAGGAGGCAGTGGTGCCCCTTGACCGGAACAAGGCGCGATACGCTTCCTACGACGATGTCTTCCGGTGCAAGGCTGAACTCAGCACGCACCGGGCGGGTATCAGCTATTTTTCTGAATCTCTGAATCTCAACGCTGTTATGGACGGTCTGGATTTTATGCCCCTTAATGCCGATGAATTCCACAAGACACGTCCTGACAGCCTCCGAGCATGCAATGATCCTGTCCGTAAACATGCTCAGGAAACGTTCTTTGAGGCGTTCCCTCCTGCTGAAGTTGTAATACGTATTCTGCACATGTACGAGCCTTACCGGCACGCGCGCGGGGATCGAGGCCGCCCTTCCCCACACGCCGGCCGAGGCGCCCCAGCAGTGAAGAATCTGCACCCTCTCCCGCCGGAGCCTGCATGCGAGCTCAAGCAGACTTCGTATCCTGTGGGAAGGTCTGAGACCGAGGATGACCACCTCAAATCCCTGTCTTTTCAGCTCATCGGCGATCCGCCCCCCACCGATCAGGCACCACACCGCCGTCCTGTATCTGTCCTTATCCAGGTTTTTTACAATAATGGCAAGGGTTCTCTCCAGGCCCCCGACATTCAGATCATCAACCAGATGGACAACCGCAGTCTTCATTTACCTGACGCTCTCTTCCGGGCCAGCGCCACCCACCCGATGGCATCCCTTTTATCCAGTCCGTCAAAAATCGCTCCCGCGGTATAAAACAGCACTGAAAGGGGGAAGGTCAGAACAGCCGCCGTCCTCTCCGCGTGTAGGCGCGGGACAAAGGAAAGCAGGTCAGCGACCGCGTTATACCAGACATCAGCCAGCCTTACTCCAACGAGTGAAAAGACGCCGCCTATGCGCTCGATCTTCAGAACCTCGAAACCGCCTGTCTCGATAAGCTGCTTAAGTGAATACATTGTAAACCTCCAGTAGTCATCCGGCTCATAATGAAGGCACCAGCACATAGGACATGTTATATATGCAATGCCGCCGGGGCGCAGGACCCTCCTGATCTCATCCAGCGCCTTTGCAGGTTCTTTCAGATGTTCCAGCACCTCGCTGCAGATGACGCTGTCAAATGAATTATCAGGGAAAGGCATATTAAGCGCGCTGGCATTAACGTCCGGCCGCATCCTGATATTATCATCAATGCCCGTATAATCATGATAACACACAAATCTCTGAAATGGTTTCATACCGCAGCCCACGTCAAGCACGCGTCCCTTTAAGAACGCGCTGTTTTCCCTTATCTTGTTTCTGTGCAGTTTCCTGAGAATAAAAAGAGAATCCGTGAAAATATCCGTATCAAGTTGCATGTAATTGTCTCACAGTTGCATTAACCTTGCAGCGGCATTAAAATTAAAATACCGCCGCAGGGGGGGTGAAATCAGGTTTGTCCCCGGTATCTCAAAAAGCTTAAATATTCCTTCCACATGATTCCCAGCGGCCCCCTGAAATACTTCACATCACGCGGCCTTCCGAATAACAGATGCAGGACAGGGAACAATCCCCATACGAGCATGCTGCGTACAAGGAGGTTGAGACTCATAACCGCCGGTGACCATCTCCCGTAGTGTTTTTCAAAGAACAGGAGCCTGCTCCTGCACTTCCACTGTTCACATTCAAGGGCTATCTGCCTGGAACTCTGATTGGCATGATGTATGACCCGTATATGGGGCACGAAATAAATCTTTCCGCCGTCTTTCCTGATTCTGTAACACAGGTCCACTTCATCATAATACATAAAAAACCGTTCATCCATAAAACCTGCCTTTTCAAGACCCTCTCTCCTGAATAACAGGCATGCCCCGTAGGGCTGGTCAACCTCCCGCATCGAATCATGGCCCCACTGCCCCATACGGTAGCGGTTGAAAAAGGAACTGCGGGGGAATGCCTGATCAAGATACAGGCTTTCCATTAAATCAGTAAACAGGGATGGGAAATGCCTGCAGTTTCGCTGAAGGGAGCCGTCAGGGTATATCAGCATGCCGGCCAGGCCGTCCACCCCGGGATGAGCGTCCATAAATTTAACCATCATGCCCGGCGCGTTGTCAATAATTTCCGTATCAGGATTCAGGAGGAGGACATAACGGCCACGGCACTGCCTCATGGCCTGATTGTTGGCGCGGGCAAATCCGGCGTTGGTACTGTTGACTATGAGTCTGACGCGGGGGAATTCCCTCCTGACCATACCGGCGCTTCCATCCGAAGAATTATTGTCCACAACAAACACCTCGAAATCTATCCCGGCGGTCTTCTGAAAAAGGGATTCCAGGCATCTTCTCAGCAAGCCCATCACATTCCAGTTGACTATCACCACCGACAGGTCAGGCATTTATTCTCCCCCTTTTCCTGATGTCCATGACAGCTTCATAACATCCGAGCATCTCGTCAACATGGCTGCTGAAGGAAGTCCATGGTTTGATCCTCTGCTGCATCTGTGCGACCAGCGCCGGATTCCCGACAAACAGTTGCATTGCCCCGGCAAGCCCGCCCGCGTCGCCGGGCGGGACCAGGAAGCCGTTTTCTCCGTGTCTCAGCCATCCCGGTATCCCCCCGATATCACTTCCTATCACAGGAATGCCCGCGGTCAGCCATTCAATTCCAATGATACCAAATATTTCCTCCCAGATTGACGGTATAATTCCCACATCCATCTCGCTGAAAACCCCGTTTATCTGTTCCGGCATGTAATGCCGCCTTAATTCCACATTAAGACGCCGATCCGGTTTCTCCTCAGGAGGCATATTCCATATAATAAGCTTTGCCCTGCACTGGTCAAGCATGGAGAAGGCATCAATCAGTATGCGGTATCCCCTCGACGGGTGCCTGCCGCTTATGTAACCGAATACAACCGGATGATTATTGTTCCTCAACGGCTTGGGTTTGATCCTTTCCAGGTTTTTTACTGAAAGCGGGATTATTCTGATCTTGTTTCTTAATACGCCGCAATCCGCAAGAATCCCGGCCGAACGGTGAGAGGAACAGTGGACGGCATCCAGCCTGTTTAAGCGCTCAACAAAAAACCGGCGCCTGAGAAGATACTGGTCGGAGAGATAAGGGACGGCTTTCCTTACCGGACGTAAAACAGGCAGGCGCGTGTACAACCATGAGGGCAGGAGGGTGCGCGCAAGCCTCATGCCGTAAGACGAGCCGGCGGCCGGCAGGACGGACAGGCATTCGGTGCACCGTCTCCCGCCGTCAAAATCGTAACAGCGCTCTTCCCCCATGTAGAGCAAATCACGCTGCGGGCAGATGTCGTAATAATTATGTATGGTTTTCAGTGAAGGTATCCCCCTGCCGGAGACAATATCCATGACGGAAGCCGGATGCATCTGGAGTTCATGGAAATGGACTATATCCGGCCTTTCGTCATCGAGCACATTCATAACCAGTCTTTCGATATCGGGCTGGAAGCACTGTATTACGGGGTCATTCAGGCAGCCGGGCATATAAGGCGTATTCAGTATCTCCACAAACCGTATACCCTTTTCTGAACGCGTCTTCAGGCAGGGTGCGCCTGATGAGGCACGGCGCGGCACTGCAAACAGGAAAACAGTTTCCCAGCCACGCGCGCTTACGGCCTCCATGAGGGATTCCTGATAAACTATGGCGCCTCCCCTGACAAGAGGGGACAGCCCGAACCCGATATATAAAATCTTCGGCATGATGTCTTACACCTGCATATCCCTTACAGAGATATATTTCCGGTATCCCATCGCTTTATAAAGCTTTTACCGCCGGCTCTCCTGCCCTGCTCATGCAACATCAATGTTTATGCCTTCAGGTTGCGCAACCTGACTGACAGGTCCTTTGCTGCAAGCGCCATCCCCTGTCTCCAGAAAGACGGGAACCAGGACTCGAAGCTCCAGGAAGCAGCCCAGGAATTGGAGCATCCCGGGCATTCTTCAACCAGCCTCCTTGATTCCTGCGCCGCCTCACCATGCCAGATTTCGGAAAAGGGACGCGACCTGACATCCCCGGCACCGACGGCGCTGTAACGCAGGCACGGCGTTACAGCGCCGTTGCATCTCAGAAGAAAAAAAGTACGCAGCGCCGCACAACGGTACCTGAGCCTGTGCTTCATTGCGCCGAGCAGTATCTCGTTGTGGAAAGAAGGCGGCAATTCCCCGACTGCTCTGATGAGGGCTGAGTTGTCCGAGCACCTGTAATTCCTGACATTACTGTTTTTCCCGATATTGCGATAATAGACAAACTCTTCATGGAGTTGTGTTATAAACCCCGTCCCGGAGTGCCGGGCATATGCCAGCACATCTTTCAGCGTATCCGCTGTCAGGTTCGACAGTGTATGGCCGATGACGATTACACCCATCCTGTCCTTATATTTCTTTTTCAGCCCGGTCAGCTCCTGCAACAGGTAATCCGCTTTTCTGAAGTTTCCTTTCACGCCCCGTATCCGGTCGTGCCTGTCTCCCACGGCATCAAGGGATATGCCGACATTCATGTATATATTGTTTTCAATTGCACGGCGGACCACGCCGAGGACACGCCCGGGAAGCAATGCATTGGTGCTCAATGTTATTTCCGCTGCCGGCCTGACCCTGTGAATGGCCTCTACAAGTTCCAAGATGTCATCCCTGAGAACCGGCTCACCGCCTGTCAGCAGCACTGCCCTGAGTCCGCTGAAAAGATCGTCTCCGAGCATTTTTTCTGTTTCACCGGGGCTTAACATATCCCCGGAAGGTCTGTTCTGCCATATAAAACAGTGCCCGCAGCGGGAATTGCATGCGTCCGTCACTTCATAGACCATATACCTTATCTCCGGCAATTTGCGCGCGGCTTGCAATTTCATACCGGCAAAGGCGTTGGAGACCAGCGGCCGCCAGTAACGAAAGCGGCGGCGCAATCCCCCCGGTGTCTTCCATAACCAGGCAGAAATCCTGTGGCCGTATTTCAGATAGGGCCAGAGTTCCGGGAACCTGCGCAGTATCATGATATAAATATGTTTTCCTGCAAAGGCATGGTTTTTTATGAGCCAGGAGGCTATGTCATGCAGCCGGCGGATTTCCTCAGTGCTCCAATGCGGGGTGCTGATCAGCGGCTCCTGCGTGGAGAAGAGGCTGTTGTCCGGATCTTTTTCCAGAAAACCCTTGTGCCGGGCCTCTTCATACAGGCCGGTGCCGTAATACGGCGTGGCTATGTGAATGCCTGCCGCCTCCATACCCGCCCTTTTCATGCCGAGGGCATATGTTATGGTCTCCCAGATATCCCCCCGGGTTTCCCCTATCAGGCCCATGACAAAGGAGCCGTCGACCACTATCCCGTGTTTTCTGAACAGGGCCACGGCATCTTCAATCTTCCGGAGGTCCAGTTTCTTGCCGATAATCCGTGTAACCACCTCCTGACTTCCCGACTCCGGGGCCACAAACACCCTTTTGCATCCCGACCTCTTCATTTTCCCGGCCAGTTCCCCGTCAACGGTATCGGCCCTTATACCGTTCGGAGCGCTCCATGAAACATTCAGCCCGCTGTCCGCCATCAGATCGAATATTCGCGCGGCCCGCCTTTTATCAAGCGTTAAATTGTCGTCTTCGAAATTTATATGCTTAATGCCGTAACCGGCAACGGCGAGTTCAAGCTCGGCAATAATATTTTCAGGACTTCTGGCCCTGAATCTCTTGCCCATTGTCAGACTGATGCTGCAAAAGCTGCAGTTATAGGGGCACCCCCTGCTTGTTATAACGCTCGTCCACCTTTCATTGAAGGTATACATCGCCCGCGCGCCGCGTGTGATTCTCATCGCGTTGAAATATTCCTCCATCGGCAGCAGGTGCCTTGCCGGAAAAGGGATAGAATCGAGATCGCGGATCAGCGGCCTCCGGCGTGTCAGGACCGGGCTGGAGCCATTCATGAAGCCGATCCCGGCAACATCTTTCAGCCTGGAATATGAACCGCCATCGAGGGTCTCTGTCAACTCCCGCGCGGTATCTTCCCCTTCACCGACTATCACAAAATCCACACACCCGGATAAAAGCGTCTCCACGGGACGCACAGACGGGTGGACGCCGCCCATAACCGTTATTATATTTTTATCAACGGCCTTTACCTCTGAAGCCGTACGGACGGCGTTTGCCTCGTTAATGGAAAAGGGGACGGTTATGCCTGCAAGGTCCGGTTTTATACTTCTTATCCTCTCCCTTATCTCCCCGAATGACAGTCCGAGACAGTACCTCCCGTTGATTTCCCTCAGGCTTCTCCATCCCTCCAGTGATGCATCAAGGACATACACCTGGTGTCTCTTCTCCAGTACAGCCGCCACGTATAACAGTCCCAGGGGCTGAAAGACATACGGCGTACCGAAACGCCTGTGCAGGGCCTGGGGCGGATTAATCAGGCATATCCTCATTTGCTGAACCTTGCCATCACGCGCCGGACCGCAGGGGCACTGTCCCTGGCCAGGAGCATGACATCTGTATGATTCAGCGGCCTTATGTATAACAGAGCCATCAAATAAACACTAAAAAACAGCACGGCCTGTGCAATAAAGATAAGCAGCCCCGCCATGCGTCCCTGCGGGGCTGCAAATTCTGAAATCACTGTAGTCAGGCCCCAGACAGGCACTGCCGCTGATATACAAACGGCTGCCGCGGTTATAATCGATGTCTCCCTGAAACGCCGGAGCGGAAGCCTGATCTCCTGATGCAATATCACAAACCCGTATACCGCTGAGAAGAACAGCGCGATTAATGTCCCGAATGCAACGCCCATGAAGCCGAAACGTGCAATAAAAATAATGCTCAGAGGAAGGTTGAGGGCCACAGCCACCAACCCGGCTTTCATCTCCATGCCGGGCCTTGCAATCGCCTGGACAACCGCTCCCCTCACACCCGCCAGTACAGCGCACAGCCAGCCGGCTCCCGTGATCCGGATGATCCAGGCGGACTTTTCGTAACCCTCTCCCATCCAGACCCTCATTATCTGCGGAGCCGAGATAATGACAAAGACAAACAACGGAACCGATATGAAGGCGAGGTATTTGGTGCCCCTCAGATAACCTTCAACAAGTTTTTCTCTTCCTCCGGATGCATCTATCTCTGAAAAAGCCGGCACCAGAGCGGAGAGAAACAGGAGCGCAACCGATTTGGTCTTCTCCACTATTGAGCTCCCCAGTTGATAGAAGGCCACAAGGCCGATTGACAGGAAATAACCGATCAACAATTTGTCCATATTAACCGATACCATTGAGGCTATGCGGGCTATCTGCAGCCTCACCCCGAAGCCCGACAGCCTCCTGAACATCTCCCGGCTGCACAACATGGGATTGAATTTCAGTTCCGGCAGTATCCTGAAGGCGATACAGATATTGACGGTACCGCCTGCGGCAAGCAGGATTGCATTGTTGATCATCAGGCCGGGCAGGCCCCAGCCCGCTTCCAGAAAGGCTATCGTACCGATGATGCCCGGCACGGACACTGCAATCGCCGCCTTGTTGGTGATGTCCATCCGCTGCAAACCTCCCGGGACCGCAGCGAAAGGACTCAGTGCCCCGGAGACTGCAAACAGGAGGATCCCGAGCAAAAGGACAAACTCCGCCTCGCTGCGCAGTTCCTGCGGGATATTGAACAGATTCACCAGCGGGCCAACAAGATAAAAAGCCGGAACAATAATCAGCGCCGCAACAACCGAGTAAAACACGAACCCCGTGTTGACAGCCTCGTTTATCTTCCTGAAGTCCCTGAGGGTGTAATACTCTGCCATATACCTGACAAAAGAGGTTCCGATGCCGAAATCAAGCAACCCGAAATACCCTGTGACAACACCGGTAATCGCCCATATGCCGTATCTCTCTATGCCTATACGGTCTATGATATAGGGTGTCAGGAGCAGCGCCGTCAGGATGCCCCAGAACCGTCCGATGATGTTAAAAAAAGTGTTTCTGATTATCTTGCGGGCAACAGGAGTTTCCCGTGTCGGATTATCGCTCATATCACCCGCCGCATCAAAATATTGCCGGCGGATGGACAGACCGCCGTCATATCTTTGCCGGTGACCTCCGGCAGCATCACTACCATGGCCGTCAGAAACCAGAACGGCTCCATAATCCGGATAATAATGAATGTACTGGCGGAGAATGCATGAAACAACAGACCGGCAAACGCCGCTGTAAATCCTGTGGCCAGACCCCGTGTCCAGTCATCCTCCATAATATTCAGCGTCCGTGTCCCCGCCTTGAAGATAGCCGCCATCAGCCACAAAAACACCATAAATCCCGCCAGGCCCGTCTCTCCCAGCACCCGTGCATACTGTGAATCTATAAAACCGGCCCCGGCCGCGCCGTAGCCCAGAATGGGACGCTTGTACCACTTCTCCATTGTTTCCTTCCACGTATCTATGCGGGCGGCGGCGGACTTTTCAAATATCACCCGCCTGCCGAATACAGAATACTCCTTCCCTGAAACGAATGTGGAGGCTATGCGCTGCCTGACAAAGTCGGGCATTAACACAGGAGACGACACGATGATGACCGCCAGGAATGCGAGCAGGACGTATCTCGCCTTTCTGGTCAATATTATCATGGAAATATACATGGGTATAAATCCCAGCCATCCGCCCCTGGAGAGTGTGAACAAAAAGGGCGGAACCATAAAACAGAGGAGCCCCGACAGGAGAACACGGTAAAGCAGGCGTCCGGAGTATATGATAAGCCCGATGATCACGCCCATCATCAAAAGCAGGTATCCCGCGAGGGTATTCGCCTCGCCACCCACTATGCCGTCAAAAGGGGCGGCGACGCGTGTAACTCCTGAAAAATGCAGCTTCCATGCATATACGCTGACAAAAAAAGAGGTGAGTATCATAAAAAACAGGAATATTTTCACCTGCCTTATGTCTTTTATAATATTGCTCACCATAAAAAACAGCAGAAAATATTCAAAATATTTCAGAAGATAAAGGAAGCTTTTTCTGTAGTCCGACCCTCCCCACATTATTCCAAGACCCGTGGATATCAGGCAGATAAAGATATATACAAGCACAGGCCTGTTAAGGGGCGTAACCCTTAACAGGCCCACCTCCTTGTTTACGGCCATTTTTGCCAGCCAGCCCAGAAACACGACCATCAGAAAAATATCGTCCATGCGCAAGACAACGGCCCTGTCACTGGCCTCACCTACCGGGAGCTCCGGCGACAGCAGCATCGAGAGGATCAGGATAATCAAGGCGATATCAGTGTGGATAAAGGCAAGGACAAATATCGCCGAGGCAAGAAGAAAGACGATGCGAAGTCCGGGAGGGACATCATAACTGTTCATGAAGGCCACCATTACAATGGCCGTAACGGAAATTACGGTAATAATGCCTGCCTGGCCGCTTTTAATCATAACTCCCCTTTTTTCCAGAAAATACGGCTTCAGCCGGGCAGGAGAGCCTGCCCATGAACCCGGAACAGGGTCAGGTCAACCTGTCATACTGGTAATATGTATAAGTCGGCACGGCTCCGGTGCGGAGCCTGATCTGGTTCAGGATTACTCCCGCGATATTGGCGCCGACCGATTCAAGCTGGACCTTGGCCCGCAACAGCCCTTCCCTTGATATCTTGCCGATTTCATAGCACAGAACCACAACATCCAGCCTCGATGCAAGAAGGCTGGCATCGGTCACCGGCAGCACGGGCGGTGAATCAAAGAAAATAAAATCAAACTCTCTCTTCAGCTCTTCAATCAGTTCCCACCATCTCCCGGATTCCAGTATCTCCGCGGGATTGGCGGGCAGACGTCCGCCGGGAAGAACCCACAGGTTTTTTATACCCGAAATCATTGCTGTTCCACCGGATGCCGTATCTTCCGGTACGGTCTGCTCTATATTCCTGAGCGCTTCTTCCATGCTTGCCGTGCCTGCCACAAGTTCGGTCAGCCCCGGTTCCCTCTTTATACCGAAAGTCCTGGCAATAGACGGGCGCCTTAAGTCACATGAAGCAAGAAGTGTTTTGGCGCCTGTCTGGGCCACGGCCAGACCCAGATTCGTCAAAATCGTACTCTTGCCTTCGTGGGGCCCCGAGCTCGTTACAAGGACCGTCCTTCTGGATGGTCCGAGTTTAAGATTGGTCCGGATATTGCGGCAGGCTTCGGCTACAACAGACCGGGGTTGATGATGGACAATCAGGCGTATATATGCCTCCTCGGCCTCCCTCCTCATCACAGGGGAAATGTTTTTTCTGAATTTCACTTTCCATTTCTTGAGATTACCGCGTGCCGAAGGAACCACCCCCAAGACGGGCAATTTGACGAGGTTCTCCACATCCTCAATGGTTCCTATGGAAGTATCCAGGGCCTCGAATATAAAGGCAAGCACAATTCCAAGCAGCAAGCCCATCATCCCGCCTATCAGCAGGTTGAGCCTTCCCTGCGTATTCACCGGGGAGACAGGCATGACCGCAGGATCCACTATCGAGACATCCCCGACTTTCTGCGCCTCGTTAATACGCGCCTCTTCGAGCTTTTCCTTGAACATCATGTATAATTTTCTGTTGACCTCAACCTCGCGGGAGAGCCTGGCATATCTGAGTTTCTGCCCCGCAAGAGTCTTTCGGCGCGACTTTAACTCTTCGCTCTTCTTCTCCTGCCGAACCATTGATTCTCTCGCGCCTTCCATACGTTGTGAATACGACTCCTTCAGTCTTTCCTCGAGCAATGCCTCCAGTTCATTTATCTGCCTTTTAAGGCGCACTATCCGTGGATGCCGGGCCGTATATCTCTGCATGAAGGCCGACAATTTGAAATTCAGCTCCAGCAGTTTCTCCCTGATCGGTCCAAGCGCCTTTATATCCCCTGCATCATCCGTTTTCACTGTGTTATCAATACTGCCTGATTCATCAGTCATCTGTTCTTTGAATTTCCACAGGCGGTCTTCCGCCTTTTCCAGCCTGACCTCCAGCAATGCGAGCTGCTCTTCAATAAACCTGCGGGCATTGCGCGCCTGCCTCGTCTTCTCCAGCAGGTTCTCTTCTATGTATACAGAGGCTACATTTTCGGCCAGTTCTTTGGCCCTTTCGGGGTCGGATGCAGAGGCGGTGATTCTGATGATATTGGTGCGTTCGATTCTCTCGGTCTCTATGCTGTTCTGTAATCCCTTCACCACCCTGTGCACTTCCATGACAGGCATATCATCGTTTATCATTTTCAGGCGCAAAGCCACTTTCTTCATAATGGGGAACCCCTTGATTATCCTGGCCTGTGAGGCCATTTTATCGCCCGGGTTGTAAGTTATCCACTCTGAAAGCAGGCCGGAGACGGTTCTGCGTTCTTCTATCTTGACCGTGGTGGATGCCTTGTATACGGGAGAGGGCTTGGGGGAAAGCAGGATACTGCCGGCGCTTACAAGAAGAAATGTCGTGATTATGACAAATTTTCTTCTCTGGAATATCCTTATGTAATCCCTGAGGCTCAGTTCATACTGCGGCAATAAAATCCCCCCTGCCCCGTTTGTCTAACCCCCGTTTTTTCACTGGGCTATAACCTGCATCAGCCGTAATGTCCATGCGCTTTTGTATACAGGCTCAAGAAACTGCGTGACAAAATAATTCACATCGGCGATAAATTTCCTTGGCACATAGACCATATCCTCTGACTGCAATGCAATATTCTGAGTCATGTCCGTCTTTTTGATGGCGCGGCTCAGGTCGAGCCTCATCCCCTGAGGGCTCTCCGGCCCTCCCCTGAGGAGTATTACGCTGGATAAAACCGCATGCTGCGTAAAACCATTTGCGCGTGCTATCGCTTCAAGCACGCTCCTCTGCCCGGAGACATAATAAACTCCCGGTTCATTGACCTCGCCCAGCACAATGACCTTTTTATCGCCTGTTTTCTTGATGGATATGGAAATTATGGGATCCCTCACATACTGTTTGAGCCTCTCTGCAAGCTCTTCCCTTAACATGCTGAACGTCAGGCAGACAGCCGGCACGTCACCTGCGAGGGGAAAAGATATCTTCCCGTCAGGACGGACCACCACCTCCTCCCTGAGGTCATCTTCATCCCATACCGATATATACAGGACATCCCCGACTTCAATGACATACTCCGGAAGCCCGGTTTCCCCGTTATAGCCGGCCGGGCCGCCTGCATGACCAGCGGGCGCGCAGACAAGCAATGCGGTTATCAGCATGAAAACGCGAAGAACAATCCCCGCCTTCAGGTGACTTGCCGGCGGTCCCGCCACTCCTGTCAGGGCCGGAATATTTTTGACTGAAGTTTCCATTTCCCCTTTATCCCCCTGTGCACAACGCAGTTTTGAAGTAATCCCGCGTATTGCTATATACTAAGTTATTATTATGTAACGTTATTATCGGCAAATCCGGCGGATTAATTAAGTGGAACGTATAGATATAGTGAAGGCGCAGGCCCTGACCAAGGATTTTTCCCCTCCTCTCTCTTTCAGAAAACTGCTCAGCCTTGATTTCAGGCACACAAGGCAGACCAGGGCGATTGAGGATGTCTCTTTTTCCCTTGAAAAGGGAAAGATACTCGGTGTTCTCGGCCCGAACGGCGCGGGCAAGACCACCCTGCTGAAGATACTGGCCACCCTCATACTCCCGGATAAAGGCAGCGTGCTTATAAACGGATGGCGTGCCGGCATTGATGACAACAAAATCAAATCCTTTACCGGACTGGTCTCTTCACAGGAGAGGAGTTTTTACTGGCGGCTTACGGGAAGGCAGAACCTTGAATTTTTTGCAGTCATGCACGGCCTGGAAAACGCAAAGGGCAAAATTGAAGAATTGTTTGATCTCTTTGAGACAGATTACCAGGATATGCGGTTTGACTCTTACTCCACCGGAATGAAACAGAAATTCGCCTTAATGAGGGGCCTGCTCCATGATCCGGGACTTCTGCTTTTAGATGAGCCGACCAGGAGTCTGGATTACACGACAGCCCTGAATCTGAGGAATTTCATAAAAGAGAACCTGGTCAGGGAAAAAGGGAAAACGGTTATATTCACCACCCACAACATGGATGAGGCCGTGGATTTCTGCGACCTGTTTATGATATTGCATAAAGGGAGGCTTTATGCCATGGGAACGCTGGATGAGCTGCGGGAAAAGGTAAATGATCCCGCTGCGTCACTGGGGGAGATATTTATAAAACTGACTGAGGGGAACAGCCACAAAGACACAAAGATTAAAGACAACATAATAGTTCAGCCCCCTCGGGGAGATTAAGGAATAGAAAGGGTTTAAATGACGGATTGATTGGATAACTCC
>WFVK01000252.1 GCA_015491705.1 Nitrospirota bacterium
ATTCTGAATATGGCATTTCTTGCATACCTCTATTGCCGAATACCTTGCGTCGGCAAGACCGGGAGCATGTCTCCCATCCATTCCCGGGGGAGCAGCCTCCTTCACCCATACCGACAGTCCTGACGGCTTGTTTGCGGACACCATCAGGTATATGCCTTGTGAATTTCCTGCCCTGAAGGGCGTTATGCTGTTTATCAGTGGGAAATATCCGCTGTCTTCCTCCGGCGTTGCGGCACGGGAAAAGTTCTCCGAGGTATCAAAACTCAGCTCTCCGGATTTCAGCATGTTTCCGTATATATCCCTGGAGACAACCCTGTAATGGTACTTATTGTTGTTTTTCAGGCCGTTGAGTATTATCCTGTGTTTTTTCGTAAACTCCCCCCCGATCGCCGATCTGCGCATATAACCGTCTTCTCCCCTGTATTCGATTTCCGAGGTCGCGGGGGCATCGGTAAGCCAGGAGACGGCCGCCTCTGCAAAGACGCCCCTTTTTATCTCCTCTATCGTCACATCCGATATGCGCCTCAGCGATAAATCCCCTTCTCTGGCCTCTTCCACTTCCCGGGGAAGAATCTCCATCCGGTAAGGCCTGCTGTCTGTCCCGGCATTATCCGTTAACACGGCCTCTATCAGGTATCTGCGGTCACTCCTGATATTGTCGAGGTATAATATTCCTTCCTCCTGAAAAAACGGGAAGGTTATGAGTGTCTTCCGGATTTCCGCGCCGGCCTTTCCCCCGGCAATATGGCATAATTCACACCCGTCTTTCACCACGCTGTGGGGGTATGGGCTGGCAAGGGCTTCAGTGTATATCTTTTCGTGGCATCCCACACAGGCATCAGACCTTAAGTCCGTCCCTGATATGGGGCCGCCAAGGAATAAAATAAAGATAAATAATACAAGTGATAAAAAAACGGATCGAATCATGCCATCATTCCTTTTCATTAAAAAATTACCATGATTTTTATAATCAACGGATAAGTTCCATCCTGCGGTTCAACCCCTGACATTTCAAAACCTGCCGCCATAGATATATCGTTGCTTTTCTTTCGGTAAAATGCAACAACTTCTTTAGGCTTCACCTTGCAGCGGCGCAAAAATACCGCTGGCGGGCCGGAGGACCGAAGCTCCCCCGCCAGGCTCCGCTGCCCGTTTACGGCGACATTACGCCTGAAGGTATGGTATTTGGCGGATTTTCTGTTAATATATTCCCTGGAGGGATAAATGACTGCACATATAAACAACAGGGCGGGCCTGAAAGGGCTTTCCGTCGTCGTGATAGAAAGCGACCCTTTCTCGCTAAAGGAAACCGAGCGGGTATTGAAAGAGGGCGGGGCCCGGGTCTACACAGCGCGGGACTCCAGGGAGGTCACGGGACTGCTGTCGCATGAATATATCGACGTTATCATGGCGGCCCTTGACCTTGTTGATGAGCACTGTATCGAGATGATCAAGGATTACAAGTCGCGTAATCCCGACAGCATGTTTTATGTGCTTACAGGCCGGGAATATGATTCTGTTGAAACCTCCCAGGAATCCGTCAGGCTCGTCGTGGATGATTATGTGAGGAAACCCGTGGATATTGCACGGTTCGCCGCAATGGTCCAGACGGGCATGGGCAGGCCGGACAACAGAAACAAGTCATTGACCCTGATAGACCCCCTGATTGCAAAGGTCAAGCCCTATTTCATATTCCGTTCGCCTGTTATGCGGCGCACACTGGCCTATCTTCCCCGGATGGCCGCCTCGGACCAGACAGTGCTGATTACAGGAGAGACCGGCTCCGGCAAGGAGCTTGTCGCCCGCGCCGTTCACGTCCTGAGCCGGAGGTCCGCGGGCCCCTTTGTGCCGATCAACTGCGGAGCGGTCCCGGAAAGTCTTATTGAAGGGGAACTCTTCGGCCATGAAAAAGGATCATTTACAGGCGCGGTAAAGACCCGCAAAGGCAAGTTTGAAATAGCCGACAGGGGTACCCTGTTCCTTGATGAAATCGGTGATATGCCTCTCAACCTCCAGGTCCGCCTTCTGCGGGCATTAGAGGACGGGAATATCTACCGCATCGGCGGGGAGACGCCCCTGCCCGTAAACGTGCGTGTCATCGCTGCATCCAATACAGACCTCCGGAAGGCGGTCGACAACGGCCTGTTCCGCGAGGACCTCTACTACCGTCTGAACGTGCTCCGCATACATCTGCCGCCGCTGCGGGAGCGTGTTGAAGACATATCACTGCTGGCGGTACATTACCTGGAGAGGGCATTCGCGGAAATGGGCAGGCCGCAGCCGTATCCTGTACTGACACCGGAGACCATATATCTCCTCGAACACTACCGGTGGCGGGGAAATGTCAGGGAACTCAGGAATGTCATGACCCGCATCGCAACACTCCTGCCCCCGGACACAAACCGCATCTTTCCTTTTCATGTGCTGCCGCATCTTGATGAATCATCACGCATGGACACCGTGCCCCAGGCTGAAGAACGGGGGGAGGACGGGATATACATACCGGTCGGCACGCGCCTCAGCGATGCAGAGGACATGCTCATAAGGGAAACCCTGCGGCACACGAACGGCAACAAAACAAAGGCGGCCGCACTGCTCGGCGTCAGCCTGCGAAACCTCAGGAGGAAGCTCAACAGGGAGCCGGGGACTATCTCTTCATCAACTCTTTAACATGTGGAAATGCATTGATGTTTGTGTGCGGGATAAAAAGGCCGGACACGTATTCATCCATAAAAGAATGAGATACCGAAAGCTCGATATAGGCCATTTTCCTTGATATGTCCTCCGCCTCTGCACGCAGTCTCCTGGAGAGAAGACAGAGATAGGCGCCTGTGATCGAGGTATTGCCCAGATACTCGAATCTCTCCTTCGGCAGTTCGGGAAGCATGCCGAGTATCACTGCCTTTTCTATATCGAGAAACTTGCCGAAGCCGCCGGCGATATATACCTTGTGCACATCATCAAAGGTAAAGCCGACTTCCTTCAGAAGCGTGCTGAAACCGGCGTATATGGCCGCCTTTGCGCGTATAATATTTTCTATATCCGGCTCGGTGAGCACGATATCCACGCCGTCTCCCGAGTATATGACGAACTCCGGGCCGTCGCCGCCGTCCCTCACCCGCCCGGAGACATCCCTGCGCAGCTTGCCCTTCTGGTCCAGTATCCCGCTCAGGAACATCTCTGACACGGCGTCGATCATCCCGGAGCCGCAGATACCCATGGGCAGGACGTTCTCACCTATCACCTTTATCCCGGGCTCAAGGGTCTCACGGTCGATTTTCACATATTCAATGGCGCCGTCGGTGGCGCGCATGCCGTGCTTGATACCGCTGCCTTCAAAACACGGGCCTGCGGAACATGCGGCTGACACCATCCATTCCCGGTTGCCGATGACGATCTCACCGTTGGTGCCTATGTCGATGAAAATGCTCAGTTCCTCCTTCCTGTGCATCCCCGCCGCAAGCACGCCGGAGACTATATCACCGCCCATGTAGCTTGCCACACACGGAAAGGGATATACGGGGATATTGGGATTGAGCCTTATGCCGAGTTCCCCGGCATAGGCAAGGGGAAAGATGTTCGCCGTCGGGATATACGGCTCTTCCCTGATCGAAGAAGGATCGAGCCCCAGGAAAAAATGCGTCATTGTCGTGTTGCCCGCGACAACGAGGCAGTCTATGGAATCAACCCCTATGTGATGGGACTTTCTCATCAGGGAGACGAGGATGTTGATGTCAGATATAACGGCCCTGTGCAGGTTCTTCAGTTCATTATGCTCGGTTGCATTGACGATCCTCGTTATGACATCATCGCCGAACCTTATCTGGGAATTGTAGATAGAGGCAACATCCACAAGTCCGCCGTCTGAAAGATCCACGAGATAGACCACAACGGTCGTTGTCCCGATATCGACTGCAATGCCGTAGCGCGGGGTCTTTTTATCGCCGGGGAAGATATTTGTGATTTCATCACAGTCTTCGCTGTGCACGGTGCAAAGCGTTATCTTCCAGTTCTCCTTCCTGACGGTCCTGGCAAGACTTGACAGGAACCTGAAAGGGACCCTCAGGCATCCGAGCCTCTTTGTCAGCAGTTCTCGTTTCAGCCTTTCAAGGTCGCTTATGTTGTCATCAAGGGACGGCGGGGGAAGATCAAGTACCGTCCTGTCCGCAATGGGCTCTATTTCAGCGCCTGTTGAGCGCAGGAGTTCCCGGAGGTCCTTTGACCTTCCCGTGGCGATCTTGCCCTCAACAGTGAGCATGGATTCCTTGGGGATATCAATAACTATGTCTCCGGACGGAAAGGTCCGGCATGCAAGGGCATAGCCACTGTCGAGCTCTTCCCGGGAAAGCTTCATCTTTGATTTGCTTTCAACCCGGCCCGACCTGATGATGATCTTGCATTTGCCGCAGGTGCCCTTGCCGCCGCATGAAGATGTAAGATATATCTCCGCCTCATTCAGCGCCTCCAGGACGGACCGGCCCGGAACGGCCGCAATGCTTTTGCCGGATGTGAGAGTGATCTTCATATCAATGATTATATCCTTTTCCGATCAACAATACTTCTTCCGAATGATTAGTGCTTAAAACATATTTATAATTTTTTCGTTTTAATTCCTCTACGGCCGGCTTGTATTTTTTCATCAGATTTTTAATCTCTTCAACAGACGGGATACCATCCGACCTGTAAGAAACAACTAAAATACTGTCTTTAAACTTCTCAAATAATCTATCAAAGGCCGAGTAAATTTGTTCCTTGTTAACCCACACAGAGCCGTTTCCCTTTAATTTCTTATGTTTTGTTTTATAATCGATCATCCCACCCCAGTCAGAATAATTGACTAATCCTTCCAGGAAATGATAAAAACCAAGGTAATCAACCCCCACCCCTTTTTTAGAGATATAAGGAGTGTCTATATAGACGAGGTCAAATTCTCCTTTGATGTCAAAAACATCCAGGTTTAAGGCCCTGTTTTTCCGGCCATTGGAGAAGACAGCCTGATTTGCTTCATCAACAAATTTCCTGAAATGGACCTCAAAAGGCGTATCCCATGTAGTCTTGTTTCCAAAATTTCTCTTAACATCAGAAAATCTCAGATAAAGATTCTTCCTATGAAAAAGATTAAAGGGTCTTTTAATAATGCATGCCTGACAAAGGGCAAAATAGGCAAGGGCTTTTTTATATAAATTATCAAGCAATCCTATATTGGTAACAACCATATCAATCCATCGGTTTTCCTCGTCTGTAAAATAAATATCTTTAAAGGTATCATAAACAAAGGTTGGGTACTTAATTTCATTATGTCTTGCAAATACAAAATCAACATCTTTTTCTGTAAGCGTGACCCTATCGTTTTCAATCAGCGCCAGACCGATGTACCAGTTGAATTTTAAAATATCGTTGTAGACAACCTTTTTGCCTTTCTCTTTCAGCATATAAGAAATACTTCCCGTGCCGCCAAAGGCATCAAGGGCAGTGTCACAATCCAAATCTTTAATAGCATCCCAAATCCAACCTGCTATCTTCAGTTTACTTCCCTGAAA
>WFVK01000253.1 GCA_015491705.1 Nitrospirota bacterium
CCCAGAATAGCATAGACAAAGGGGGCGACTGTCTGAAAGAAGAACCCTCCCGTGTTGGGGTCTATGTAAGCATCAGCGGACGAGGTGAATATGAAGGTCAGCACGACGGCTGCCGCAAGCATGCAAAGCTTTAACATGGTTTATTATCCTCCTGTAGCTTTATATATATAATATTGTAATGATCTTTAATATGTCAATAAACAGAAGTAATACCACGCTGTCTCACGGTAAAAAATCAACCGGCGAGTCGCGTATGAGGGGCCGGGCCGGAAGCGTGCGGGGCCTGCAAAAGCGCGTTTCATAATTTCATAAAGCTGCCGGTTCTGATATAATAATTGTTGACTGTCTTTGGTGCTTGTACAAACAGGTGGCCTCACCTGCCCGCCGGCTAAATTGAGTATGGACTGATAAACCGTCGTGAAGATCAAGAAAGAATCTTTGATACTGATTTTTATCCTGTTGATCAGCCTGGTAATCAGGATTTTCTTGTTTATAAACGAAACCTTCATTGTAACGGATGCCGTCTATTACTCGCATCTCGGGAAAAATTTAATAGAAACCGGCAGATATGTTTACGGCGAAAATTTCAACATGGGCATCTTCCTTCCCCCGGGCTATCCCGTGCTCATCGGTTTAACGAACCTCTTTTTCAACGATCTCTTTTTCTCCTCCAAGCTTGTCTCCCTCATAGCCAGCATGATAACCGTTTTCCTGTTCTATCTGATCGGGAAGGATATTTACAACGGTGAGGCCGGACTGTTTGCCGCATTTGCCTACGGAACACATCCTCTGATTCTCAGGCTTTCTGTTTTCGGAAATTCGGAGGCGTCGTTTTTATGCCTTCTATTTCTCTCCATCTACATATTCATCGTAATGGTCAGAAGGGGCGGTTTATTTCTTTACACCCTGTTCGGGATACTGGGGGGAATGTCTTATCTTGTACGGCCTGAGGGGATGGTGCTGCTGGTACTGCCACTTTTGCATGCGGCCGGCCTGTTCGGAGAGAGGCCCCGCATCAACAAGGCATACGTGGTGAATATTTGTTTTATGGTTTTAATCTTCAGTTTGACCATTTCTCCGTACGTGCTGTTTCTTAAAAACTCCACGGGCAATTTCAGATTAACCGGCAAGAGCAAGATCAACCTGATAGTTGCACAAAAAGGCGGCGACAGGGACTTTGATCAACTGGTTTCAGCGCCGGGCAATCCTTATGACAGAATAGCTTTTTCTCTGAACGAGGCCAAAAACCAGGTGAAGGGATTCGACACGAATGTTGAGTTCTCCACGATTAATTTCATATTAAAAGACCCCGTCGGTCTTCTCTCAAGATACCAGAGGAACATCCTTCGCGGCATCGCGATAATATTCAAGCTGCTCATCCCCATTATGCTGCCGCTGTTTTTCACCTTTTTCTATAAAGACCTGTTCAGGAACAGGCTGAGACTGATTTTTCTTGTAATGCCCATTCTGTATTTTTCGGTCTACTGTGTTTTTTATATAGTTGAAAGGCACATGACGCTGATATTCTCCTTTCTCATCCTGTTTTCTTCGATCGGGTTTACTGTCTCCGGAACGGCTTTGTCCGGGCTGTTGGATTTTTACGGTATCCGGAAAGATGGAATCATTACTTCGTCACTTCTGAAAAATATCAAATATATAATAATTGCGGTGCTCCTTGTAACCGCCCTTTCATATCTTAAATTTTCAAATATCGGCCATAACCCTATTCCTGTTGAGCACATCAGGGCGGCCTCTTTCCTGAAAGAAACCCTCAGGCCGGGATACGAGGAGCTCAATATAATGGCGAGGAAGCCCTATGTCAGCTTTTACAGCGATTCAAGATTTACCATGCTGCCTTACGCAGGCAGCGCAGATGTCGTTGATTTCGCAAAACTCTACAATGTCGACTATATTGTTGTGGATGAAAGATTTCTGGGAAGATGGGACTTTTATGATGAGCTGCTGCATATGGAAGAATACTCGGATGATGTCAGGCTCGTATATGAGGATGAATCCGGGAAATTAATACGGCTATATAGAGTTGAAAAGTTTTGAGATGAAGCGGTGGATGGCGGAATCGTTCCTGTCGATATTGCTCCTGAACCTGGCGTAATTCATCGCAAACCTTCTTAACGGGGCGAAGAAAAACCACTTAATATGGTCTCTCTTGACAAGCACATAGATCATGTCATAAACCGAGCCGGCCACCAGGTCGTAGAATATCTCAAGTATTGAATATTTCTTACAGTCAAGAATTTTCAGGGCATGCGATTCCCGGTAGAATCTCCTGTATATCTGTTTCAGACTCTCATTGTGAGAATGGTAGACCTTGGCCGAGGGTTCATAAATTATCTTGTAGTTCAGTGCGCCGACTTTCCGGGCCCAGTCCACATCTTCAGAATAGCTCAGTGTCTCGTCAAAGTGTATCCGCTTCCATATATCCCTTCTTATCACCGAACTGGAATTGCTGAAGATAAAAGGGGGGCCCTCGGTGATTTCCCTTCTGTGGTTGTTGTATTTTTTCAGCAGGCCCCTTCTGTCAAACGGGTTGCAGTCAGGCCAGGGTATGGTCTTGCACATAACGGCGGCGACCTTTTCATCATCAAAGTTGGAGATTATCGAACTCAGCCAGTCTCTTG
Source organism: Nitrospirota bacterium (assembly GCA_015491705.1). Classification (GTDB taxonomy): domain Bacteria; phylum Nitrospirota; class Thermodesulfovibrionia; order UBA6902; family UBA6902; genus JAADFS01. The sequence goes on from WFVK01000253.1 coordinate 2,640, forward strand.
ACTGGGGCAGTGCATGCCCGCTCAGGCACACGACATATTTCCCCCTCGCCCTTTCAAAACCATAGTTGAGTGAAAATCCGTATGTAAAGTCTTCCGGGTTGATCCTGTAAATCCTGACCGGATATTTCTCCGCGATATCCAGTGTCCGGTCGGTTGAGCCCGAGTCCACGATAATCACTTCATAGTTTTTATATGTCTGTGACCGGAATGCCTCGAGTATCTTCCCGATATGATCCTCTTCGTTCTTTGTTCTCAGGAGGATTGAGAAATCGATGTCACCGTCGCGCTCGGAGTGGTCTTTCTCTTTGTGTCTGTTCAAAACCTTTGTCATCTCTTAATCACAGGAAATAGTATCCTGTTCCGCGGCAGGGCAAATTAAAAATAACCCAGGCTCTTCAGTTGTTCTTTGAGATTCCTTGCTTCCTCATCGCTCAGTTCTTTCCTGTGTCTGTCCTGCTCATCCGAATCTTCGTAAGTATCGATGTATTGAACGGGATATTCAGCAAGAAAGTCTTCTTCAAAAGCATCCGTTATCACGCTGCCGTCCATATCTTTTGCAACCGGCATATTGCACATAGCCAGGATCGTGGGTGTTATGTCAAAGATGCTGACGGGGTCTTTCCGGGATACGTTTTTTCTTGCACCCGGGCCGTTTAAAATCAGGATTCCGTCTTCACCGTCATGAATACCGGGCGTATAGTCTTCCACGTCCATCAGAAGTTCTCCGGCATCATATGATTTTCCGCCGGCCATGATATGCTTGCCGGCTATCCCGGGTATCTCCCTGTTGAATTCAAGGAGAAAACTGCCGGGGGCCGTCTCATTAATATCAAACAGCGGTTTTTTATCCTCCACCACCTCGATGGAATGCAGGAATGTTTTGTAGTACCCGGCCTTCTCAGGCGTGAGATTGCGTATCGTGGCATGAATTGTCGGAATTATGACGCTGATATACAGGTCACCCCTTTTATCCATGTCTATAAACTTCTGTGCCCGTATCGTCGTGGTATCGGCCCAGCCCTGTGTCCTGTCGAGACTTCTGAAGCCGTGATCCGAGGCGATTACGATCAGCGTATTACTGTCCGCATGGCTTATGATGTCCTGAATCATCCGGTCTGCATTCCGGTATGCGTTATATACCTTGCGGCCGTAGCGGCGGACATTGCCGGGGGTGACTTTCCTGTACGGGCCGGGCTCCATGTACTGCCAGTAATAGTGAGAATAGGTATCCACGAAATGAATATGGAAATAGGCGTATTTCGGCCTGAATTTTCTGTACAGATGTATGAAAAGGTCCCTGTAGAGCTTGGTTCTCATACTGATGCTCGATATAAAGGAATACCTGTCCAGATTTTCCAAGAAGGGAATCTTCTTTTTTGCGAAACCGAGCCCGATCTCCAGGAAAGTGGATAACCTGATGCCGTTGCCGAGGCAGCGGCTGAAATAGTTCAGCATCCTGGCGGGACTGATCCTTTTTTCATTTTCAGTATCATGTGTCAGTTCCCATAGAAATCCGTATTCTTCCGGATGGCACTCTTTGCCGAGTGATAATACCGAGGGAATTATAAAACCGTTAATCTCCTCAGGCGGCCATGTGAGCATATGCCCCATGACGCCGACCGGAAATCCGTACATGCCGAATATCTCCCAGATTCTCCTGGCGGTTAAGGAGTAAGTGTTGTCGTGAAAGCCGCTGATGCCGTGTTTTTCCGGCCGTTTGCCCGTGGCGATGCTCGTCCAGATTACGGGTGATGCACAGGGCCTGAACGAATGCGAGGAATCAAAATAGCAGCCGGTATTGATCAGTCTCTCAATGGCGGGCAGCTC
>WFVK01000254.1 GCA_015491705.1 Nitrospirota bacterium
GATGAGGCCTTACGCGGAGAAAATGAATTCCGTGATTGCCGCCCTGTCGGGAGGCGAGGGCGACCTCCATCCCCTCCTCGTGCAGAGACCGAGGCGTACGATCGAATTGCTGATTTTGACGAGCGACAGGGGGCTGTGCGGCGCCTTCAACTCGAATGTCCTGAAGGAGGCTGAAAGATCCATCTCCCGGTGGAAAGCCGAGAATTTCCGCGTCAGCCTGAGCGTTGTCGGTAAAAAGGCCAACGATTACTTTAAAAGGCGCGGGGTGGAAATGCGCAATGCGTGGACGGGCTTGTCCGGCAAGCTGGTTTATTCTGATGTGCGGCGCATAGCCGAAAACATAATAGAAAACTACATGAATGAAAGCATAGATGAAGTCTTTATAGTTTACAATCAGTTCAAGACCGTGATAAGTCAGGAAGTCACTGTAGCCCAACTCGTGCCCATGGCACCGCCTGAAAGCGAAAAAGGCGGGGAAGGGCCGGAGGAAGCATCAACTGTTTTCATATACGAACCTTCGCAGCAGGCGATACTGAGCCAGCTTCTTCCGAAGAATATAGAGGTGCAGATCTACAGGGCATTACTCGAATCACAGGCATCGGAAGAGGCGGCAAGAATGACGGCAATGGAAAATGCCACCAAGAATGCGGACGAGATGATAGACACCCTGACACTTCAGTACAACAAGGCGAGGCAGGCAAGCATCACTGCAGAACTCATGGACATTGTCGGAGGTGTGGAGGCGCTGAAAGGATAAAGCTCTCAATACGCTATAGCGATGCCGCCTGAGGCGGATTGAAGAACCGTGGCTGTTTAAAACATATTCTGAAGAATGTTGGATAAATTTTTTTTGGAGGTCATAGATCATGAACGAAGGTAAGATCGTACAGGTCATCGGCGCAGTCGTCGACGTTGAATTTGAAGATAAATTGCCTGCAATACTGAATGCACTGAAGGTCTCGCAGCCTGGTGACAAGGAAAAAGGCATACCGGATATTAATGTGACACTGGAGGTTGCAGCCCATCTCGGCGATAATGTGGTGAGAACCGTTGCCATGTCCGCAACTGACGGCCTTGTAAGGGGCACGCCGGTGATTGATACGGGACAGCCGATTACAGTCCCTGTGGGCGAAAAGACGCTCGGCAGAATCATGAATGTTATAGGAGAGCCTATTGACCAGCAGGGGCCTATTGACAGCAAGGAAAGGTTGCCGATCCACAGGGAATCCCCGGATTTTACCGAACAGGACACATCAACGCAGGTCTTTGAGACAGGCGTTAAGGTCTTTGACCTGCTGGTTCCGTTTGTCAAGGGCGGAAAGATGGGCATGTTCGGCGGTGCAGGCGTGGGCAAGACAGTCGTTATCATGGAGATGATCCATAACATCGCCATGGTTCACGGCGGTGTGTCCGTGTTTGCCGGCGTAGGTGAGAGGACAAGGGAAGGCAATGACCTCTATCTCGAGATGAAGGAAGGAGGCGTTCTTGAGAAAACCACCCTGGTTTACGGCCAGATGAACGAGCCGCCCGGCGCAAGGGCGAGGGTGGCCCTTTCGGCGCTTACAACCGCCGAATACTTCAGGGATGAAGGACAGGACGTGCTCATCTTCCTGGACAATATATTCAGGTATACACTGGCGGGTGCCGAGCTTTCAGCGCTGCTTGGAAGAATGCCTTCAGCCGTCGGATACCAGCCGACCCTCGGAACTGACATGGGCATGCTCCAGGAAAGAATCACATCCACCAATAAGGGAGCTATCACGTCGATGCAGGCCATCTACGTACCTGCGGACGACCTTACCGACCCTGCCGTTGCCACGGCATTCACGCACCTTGACGGCACGGTTGTTCTTTCAAGGCAGATTTCAGAGTTGGGGATATACCCTGCGGTCGATCCCCTTGATTCAACATCAAGGATACTTGACCCCCTCGTGCTCGGGGAGGAGCATTACAATGTTGCCAGACAGGTGCAGATGGTTCTGCAGAGATATAAAGAACTCCAGGACATCATTGCCATTCTGGGAATGGAAGAACTCTCAGAGGATGATAAAATGATTGTCGCCCGCGCAAGAAAGCTCCAGAGATTCCTCAGCCAGCCCTTTCACGTTGCAGAGACATTTACGGGAACGCCCGGTAAATACGTTAAGCTCGCTGATACGATAAAAGGGTTTAAGGCAATTGTCGAGGGCAAATACGATGACCTGCCGGAACAGGCGTTCTACATGGTCGGAGCCATAGAAGAAGTTGAGGAAAAGGCCAAGAGGCTTGCAGGGGAAGGATAAATGGCTGAAAAACTGACATTGGATATTGTTACACCGTACGGGCACGTCTTTACCGGCGAGGTTGATGAAATAGTCGCCTCGGGGAGTGATGGTGAATTGGGTATTCTGCCGGACCACATTCCTCTTATTACAACGCTGAAAATCGGGATGCTGACATACAGAAAGGGATCCGAGAGAGCACATTTCTTTGTTAACTGGGGATATGCGGAGATCGGCCCTGACAACGTGACGATAATTGCAGACAGTGCGGAAAAATCTGAAGATATTGATGTTGAGAGGGCCAGGAAGGCCATGCAGCGCGCAGAGGAACGTCTCAAACAGATTGAAAAGTTTGACGAAGGACGCGCCAGGGCCGCCCTTGAGCGATCGATGATGAGGGTTCAGATAGCGGAAAAACAGACTGCAAGGTAGTTGGCCGGTATCTGATAAATAGCCGGGGTGTTTTTCTCCGGCGCGCAAACAATGCGTTTGGATAATACCTTAACACTTCTCTGACAAGCAAATTCCGGATCAACCATTGTAATGTCCACCCGCGCCATGATCCTGTGATGTCCAATTTCCCATTGCCCGGCGGGGAGAACAGGTGGGGAGCGGGGCTGTCCATGTTTTGATTGTTATAGTTATCATGCTGAAACTGCTGATTTTCGACCTTGACGGCACGCTTGCCGATACGTCCCGGGATATAACAGATGCTGTGAATTATGCACTTGCACCGTTCGGTGGGAAAGAGTATTCCGTGGAAGAGACAAAGGCCATGGTTGGTTCCGGTATCTCCCATCTGCTGGCCTCCCTTGTCCCGCCGGATGTTGCACCGCATAGCGGGCGGGGGAGTAAAAGCGGGAGTAACGCCGAAATTGCCCTCAGCCGTTTTCTCAGGTATTATTCGGAACATCTTCTTGATAACACAAGGGCGTATCCCCGTGTAGAAACAACCCTTGCACGGCTCGGAAGATACAGCAAGGCCGTTGTCTCCAACAAGAGGGAGGCTTATTCAAGGGAGATACTTCAGGGTCTGGGTCTGCTGAAATACTTTGACGCCGTCCTGGGCAGTGACAGTGTGCAGGCAAAAAAACCGTCCCCTGTTCCCATCCTTGAACTGTTGAAAAGGTTTAATGCTGACAGAAACGAGGCCATTGTGACAGGCGACAGCAATTATGATATCGAGGCGGCGAGGGCAGCCGGGGTAAATGTGGTTGCCGTTACATACGGCTTCCGGAGCAGGGACTCTTTAAAGGGCGCTGACTTTATGATCGACAGCTTTGACGGTCTGCTTGATATAGTTTCCGGGATTGACAGGGCATGAACCACTGTGGAGGGCTTAAACGTTTTTTCGTCGTAATGATGGATTGTCCTTTATTTTTCAATTGAAGTATACTGAGAGCATAAGCGGCATGTGTTGTGAACCGAAGTTCGAACATTCCGGGTTGGAAAAGAAGACCCGCATCTAAATGGAGGTGGACATGAAGTCACTGGTTGAACAAATGGCAAAGTCTCTGGTGGACAGGACGGATGAAGTCTCGGTTTCTGTGGTGGACGGAGAGAGGACCGCGGTTTTTGAATTGCGTGTCGCTAAGAGCGATATAGGAAAGGTGATCGGAAAGCAGGGGAATACGGCCCGGGCAATGAGGACGATACTGAGCGCCGCGGGCACCAAGCTCGGCAAGCGGTTTGTCCTTGAGATACTGGAATAGACAGTATACCTTAAATCTTGATGTTGCATAAGCGGGGCGTGAAAGACTGAAGGATGGCGGCCGCTGACGATCTGAAACCGGAATCCGGCGAAACACTTGACGGTATCAGGGACATAAAGCTGTTCCAGGCAAAAAACGGTTACCGTTTCAGTGTGGATGCCCTTTTGCTTGAAAACTTTATATCGGCCCCGAGGCTTGAAAAGGGACTGGAACTCGGTGCCGGTTCAGGGATAATATCAATCCTCCTGGCAAAGAGACTGAAAGATGCAAGGATAACCGCGGTTGAGATCCAGGAATCCTTTGCCAGACGGGCTGAGAGGAATGTAAGGCTGAACAGGCTTTCCGGGAGGGTGAGGGTCCTTGCCATGGACATGAAGGAACTGAGAGGAGTTTTCCCGGCAAATGAATTTCACTTCGTGTTTTCCAATCCCCCCTTCAGAAGACCCGGCACAGGGCGCATGAGCAGGGATGAAGAGAGGGCCATAGCAAGGCACGAAATAGAGATCACACTTCCGGAACTGGTAAGCACCGCCTCATACCTGCTCAGGCACAGCGGTAAGTTTTACCTGATTTATCATCCGTTCAGGCTTGCGGAACTCATCAGCCTGCTCCGGAAATACAGGCTCGAACCGAAAAAGATGAGGTTCGTGCATTCCACCGCGGATGAAGAGGCGAAGATGGTCCTGCTCGAGGCGGTGAAAGGCTCCGGCACATGGCTCAAGGTTCCCCCGCCTCTTTACATATACGTAGCGGGCGGTGAATATACACCGGAGATGAAAAGGATTCTCGGAGTGGATCAGGCTTGAAAAAATGTACTCTTCTTCATTAAACTTAATAGCCGGGAGATATGCATACAGGGGCTGTAGCTCAGTTGGGAGAGCGCTTGAATGGCATTCAAGAGGTCGTCGGTTCGATCCCGATCAGCTCCACTTAATCCACCGGCATAAATCCGTCACTCTCAGGCAAAGTGGTCCAGGCCGGAAGTCCAGCCACGGCACCCGGGAACCGAATCCATAACAATGAAAGAATCATACGATAATCTCAAAAAAGAACTGCTCGATATCAACGGGGCCGTGGCCTCCCTGCTGTCCGTCCTGCGCGGCCGGACCGATATCACGGATGCGCGGTTCGACGACTGGCAGAAGGCGTGCAGTGACATTCATCATCAGATTACCGAGGAAGTCGTCCGTGTCGCGGTGATCGGCCCTGTCAAATCCGGCAAAAGCACCTTCGTCAACTCGCTCTTTAAAGGGGACTATCTCAAGAGGGGCGCGGGTGTGGTGACATCCATAGTCACCCGTATCCGGAGCGGCGAGAATTTAAAGGCCGTTCTTTATTTCAAGTCCTGGGATGACGTAAACGCCGATATTGAGCAGGCCCTGGTAATGCTGCCTTCATGGGAAGGGCAGAGTGACGAGAAGTCCTTTGACATCCGGCGGGAAAAAGACCGCCGTTTGCTTCGCCGGGCCGTCGAGGGACTGAGCGACGACCTGCTCATTACAGACGGCACACGCAATATAAACAGCGTGCTGCTGTCTCTTTATCTGAAGGGTTATTACAAGGTCAGCGGAATGATCACTGCGGATTCTGTGACCACGGAGTTTAGCGGCGAGCACTTTGCCGAGCATCAGGTGTTTGTCGGTGATGACTCACTGGCCGTTTACCTGAGGGATATAGAGCTTGAGATCAACAACGTCGGCATGGACCATTCCATAGAGATCGCCGATTGCCAGGGAAGCGATTCCCCCAACCCCCTGCATCTCGCCATGATCCAGGACTACCTGATGCGCACACACTTTATCGTATACGTGATCAGTTCCCGCACAGGGCTCAGGGAGGCGGACATCAGGTTCCTGTCGATGATAAAAAAGATGGGAATCATAGAAAACATCCTCTTTGTTGTGAATATTGATTTCAGCGAACACGAATCACTGAATGACCTGAAGGGCCTGATCGAAAAAGTCAGGGAAGAGCTGGCGCTGATAAAGCCGGATCCTGATATCTATTCATTTTCCGCACTGTTCAACCTGTTCAGCGCCCTGTCCGGAAGCCTGACCAAGAGGGACAAGCTCCGTCTCGGCCAGTGGAGGGCGGAAAAAGACTTTGTTTCATTTGCAAACAGAGAGACCGCACGGTTCAATGCTTCCCTGAAGGGCAAGCTCTCACAGGAGCGGTTCCGCCTCCTGCTGAAGAACCACCTCGAGCGGATGAGAGTAATCGTATTCGGGGTTGAACGCTGGGTCTCGACAAACAGGGAACTCCTGGCGAAAGATGTCAACGGCGCATCCGAGATGATCAGAAACATGAAGTACCATGAGGAGCGGATGGAGCAGATCAAGACCCTTATCAAAAGCACACTGAGCGGAGCGACGTGGGATATCATGAAAGGGCTCAAGAAGGATATTGACGCATTCTTCAACTA
>WFVK01000255.1 GCA_015491705.1 Nitrospirota bacterium
ATCTTGCAGTGCTGAGGTCAATGACAAAGTTTTACGCCCTCGCGGGGCTGAGAATCGGCTACGGTGTTTTTCACGCGGATTTAATGCCGCGCATCAGGGAATTCAGGGAGCCGTGGACAGTCAACAGCCTGGCCCAGAAGGCCGGCACGGCAGCGCTTAGGGACAGTGCCTATGCGCATGAGACAATGAGTCTGATGGAGAAAGAGAAGGTGTTTCTGGAGAAGGGTTTCCGCGAGGCAGGGATAGAATTTTTCCCGTCCGCCGCCAACTACTATTTGCTGAGGACGGATAACGCCTCAGGCATCGTCCGGGAACTGAGACGGAAAGGAGTTCTTCTGAGGGACTGCTCAAATTTCAAAGGGCTGGACGGTTCATACATGAGGGTCGCGGTCAAATCGCACAGGCATAATGAGATGTTGATCAGGGAGATTGCATGCAGGCTGTAGTTATCGCCGGCACGCACAGCGGATGCGGCAAGACAACCGTTACACTTGGAATACTTGCCGCCCTGACAAAAAGGGGTTACAGGGTGCAGCCCTTCAAGGCAGGCCCTGACTTTATAGATACGGGGCTGCACGGGCTTGTTACCGGGAGGCCGTCGAGGAACCTTGATCTGTGGATGTGCGGCGGGAAATACGTGGCCGAATGTTTCCGCAGGAACTCGGCTGATGCCGATACAGCGGTGGTCGAAGGGGTGATGGGGCTTTATGACGGCAATCACAGCACCGCGGACCTCGCTGCCGTGCTCGGCCTGCCGGTGGTCCTTGTCGTCGATGCCTTTGGGATGGCCGAGAGCGCGGGCGCTGTTGTCAAGGGGTTCGCCTCGCTGTCACCGCGGCCCGGCATAAGCGGCGTTATATTCAACCGTGTCGCCTCGGAGAGGCACTACAAAAGGGTCAGGGACAGTGTCAGGGATGTTCCGGTGCTGGGTTATCTGCCGAAGGATCCGGGTGTCGAGATCCCTCACAGGCACCTCGGTCTGCTTGTGGCGGAGGAAATGCCTTTTTCCCCTGAAGATGTGGATAAACTGGCTGATGCGGTCCTGGAGCATATTGATGTGGAGGCAATGCTTGCCCCGGGCATCTCCAGCGGCGGGAGAGGAAACCAGGCGGGGAAGATGCGGGGTGAGGGCCGGACTCCGGCCCCGCCGCGGGCCAGGATTGCCGTGGCGCGCGACAGGGCCTTCTGCTTTTACTACGAAGACAACCTTGACCTGCTCAGACAGGCCGGCGCGGAGATCATATCCTTCAGCCCCATGTCCGACAGCGCCGTTCCCGCCGGGGTTGACGCCCTGTATATAGGGGGCGGCTACCCGGAGCTGTATGCAAAGGAGCTTTCCGGCAACATATCCATGCTGGAGTCTGTGGCCGGTCTTGCAGGCCGGGGTACGGCCGTATATGCGGAATGCGGCGGATTCATGTATCTTACGCGGGGGATATACGACCCTGACGGTGTTTTTTACCCAATGGCCGGCGTCTTTCCGTTTGATACGAAGATGACGCGGGGCAGGGCGGGGCTCGGCTACAGGGAGGCCGTGCTCAGGGAGGACTGCATCCACGGCAGGAAGGGCTGTGTTATCCGGGGGCATGAATTTCATTATTCCACAATAATAAACAGCGCTGACGCCCCTGCCCGCGGGCCTGCATTGACTTATTCAGTCAGTGACGGCTCGGGCGTATACCTCCATGATGAGGGATACAGAATCAAAAACACCCTCGGCAGTTATATCCATATACATTTCGGGAGCAATCCTGAAATCGCGGAAAATTTTGTTGATTTTGTTAATCGGTAACAACTCACACCTCCCCCTGACACCGGGGTGAAGGAAGGAATGGGCATGATGGAAAGAATTATAATCGCAGGACACGGCAGCTCCGGCGAAGACACGGGCAGCACCGAGCATACCGCAGGGCTCCTGCACAACATGATTCACCCGGGATGCAGCAGCGACTGCGTAAAGGCGGCTTATCTCCGGTCTGCACGGCCGGACCTGATGGAGGCGATCACGGCCTGCGTGCGGGAAGGCGCTGAAAAGGTGATCGTGCATCCGTATTTTCTAAGCAGGGGCATACACGTAACAAGGGACATCCCCGCGATCATAAAGAAAGCCGAGGCCATGTACCCGGATGTTGAATTCATCTGCACGGCACACCTTGGTGTTCATGACAGGATAGCGCGGGTAGTGCTTGAAAGGATCGGGGCGGCAGCCGGTTTAAGGCCCGGGGAGATAGAAAAGAAGAGCTTTGAGATAATCTCGGATGAAATCGACCTCTCCGGTGTGCCTGCTGAAAGGCTCCCGGTTGTGCAGCGCGTCATCCATACCACCGCTGATTTTGAATACAGGAGCAGCCTTGTGTTTCATCCTGATGCAGTCAGGACAGGGATAGCGGCGATAAAGGCCGGCAGGGACATCCTCACGGATGTGGAGATGGTCAGGACGGGGATCAACAGGAAACTGCTGGACAGGTGGGGCGGTAAGGTTGTATGCAATATCCGGGGTCCGGGACTGAAGGCTCAGGATAACATGACAAGGGCTGAGAGAGGGATCATGGAGGGTCTGAAAGAAAACGGCAACATCGGTATTGTTGCGATAGGAAATGCCCCCACAGCCCTCCTGAAGACGATAGATGTCCTGAACAATGCAGGCGCCGCATCCCTCTCCACAGGCCCCCTGCTTGTCATAGGCGTCCCTGTAGGATTTGTCAGGGCGGTGGAATCAAAATCACTGCTCGCTGCACAGGACTTCCCGTTCATAACGAACCTGAGCAGAAAGGGAGGCTCGGCCGTGGCCGCGGCCATAGTTAATGCATTGCTTAATTCATCCGTCACGCGTCCTTCGAGCGGAGATGAGGGTGAGGATGGGTTTACAACATCATGATATTGCCTTGCACCGTCAGCAGGGACAAAACGTTGTCCTTAAAAGTCCGATTATGATAAAATGCAGGAGATATGGCGGAAGTGCTGACGGACATCCGGTTGAATTTTTTTAAAACTTTCTGGTAAGTTAGCCTATCGGGAGGCTGTTATTTGACCTGGAATCTTCTTTTATGCACAGACAATCGATCCCCTCAGTCCAAATGTTCCGCCGCCTTGTTATTCCGGGGTAAACAGTTAACCGCATGCTGCACCGCCGTAAAATCCATACGGCTCATGGCTCTCTGTTGTATGCTCGCAGCCCTGTTTCTTACCGCATGCGCCACCACGCAAAATTATGAAAATGTCATGCAGGCCGCGGCACACGTTAAACTTGGGAATTCCTATCTGAGCGAGGGGCAGCTCAGCGAGGCCTTCGTGGAATTTCAGAAGGCCGTCAGGCTGGATCCCCGCAACAAGGAATCCTACAATTATCTCGGATTCATAAGCGCAAGATACAAAAAATATGATGAAGCCGTAAGATATTACAAACAGGCCCTATCAATAGACCCTGATTATTCGGAGGCGCTGAACAATCTCGGGGTGGTTTACGTGGAGACCGGCAACTGGGATGAGGCCGTTAAATGCTTCAAGGCGGCATTGAGCAACCCCGTGTACCGGACTCCTGCATGGGCATACTCCAACATGGGATACGCCTATTACAAAAAAGGCGACTACAGGAATGCGGAAAAGGCCCTGAGGGAGGCCCTGATGAGGAATCCCGTTTTTCCGTCCGCGCTTTACATACTCGGCCTTGTTTATGTAAAGCTTGATGATGAAGAGGCCGCAATAGAAGAGTTTAAAAAGGCAATAGGCATTGCGCCCGGTTATGTGGAGGCCCACTGGGAGCTTGCCAATATCTATATGAGAAGGGGTGAGAAGGCAAAGGCGCTGAAACATCTCCGTATAGTGGCTGAACAGGATAAGGATACCCGGAGGGGCAGGGAGGCGCTGCAACTGATGGAACGCCTGAAGTATTAGTTGCTTGATTTTTCTTAACCTTAACGTTGCAGAAACGGGCGGGGGCGCCTGTCCTCCGGCGATAGCTTAAGGCAACTGTAAGGGTTTATTATGGATACACCGGGCAGCGTTTTAAAAACAGAGAGAAAAAGACAGAAGAAGTCCCTCAAGGGTATCGCAAGGGCACTGAAAATAAAGGTCGAATATCTGAGGGCCATAGAAGAGGATGATTACGGGCTTCTGCCGGCCGAGATATATACAAAGGCATACCTGCGGCTGTATGCCGACCTGCTCGGGCTTGAGAGCGGCTTTATACTTGAACTTTACAAAAATACCGCGGGAACCGGCGCCGTCGAGGAGGCGGAGCCGCCCGGAGAGCCTGAGCCGCCTGCAAAAGAACCGCAATACAAGCCGGCGTCGGCGGTTTCTTATATAAAAAACATAAAAGAACCGTTCAGGGAAACAGCCGGGAAAATAATCGGTCCCTTTAAAAAGATAAGCGGCCTGAATTATAAACCCGCTCTGGCAGTTGCCGCATCCCTCCTGATTATAGTCATTTCAGCGGTTGTCTTTATGCGGGGCAGGGAGGAGAAGCCCGTTACACGGGCCGTTGTCAGTGATGGCAGAAAGGCTGAACTCCCGGCAAAACAGGAAAAACTGTCTCTTAAAATAACCGCTGTCGAGCTTACATGGGTATCCGTGAGCATAGACGGCGGCAAGCGCAGGGAGTGGCTCCTGAGGCCTGGTGAGACAGTGAGCCTGTCCGCGGACAAAACGTTTGTCCTCAAGGTCGGCAATGCAGGCGGCACGCGAATCGTCTTCAACAACAGGGATTTGGGAAAACTCGGGCCTTCCGGCAAGGTCGTGGATATCGTCCTGCCATAGCGGAGCCCGCGGGGGTAACCAACCCCCTTAATCCCCGAACCCCGAACCTTCCAACCCTGAACCTTGAACCTTTTAACCCCGAACCTTTTTTTAGCTATTGTCAAACCGGACTTTTAGTAGTAGAATATTGGGCATACATGGTTGGGCAGCAGGAGTTTGTTTCAGGGAAAAGCAGGGCTTCAGCCCTCCATCATGATCAATCCCCTGAAAGATTCCGCATCAAGCAGTTTCACAAAACCGCTCAACTTATTTCAGATGATTGAATAGACGGGCTATGAATATGTTGACAGGTAGGGGGCGGCATGAACAGCGGACATAAATTTATTCCATCCATTTTCTGTGATATAAGCGTTAAACCAACAGAAAGCAGTTATCCCGACAAGTTATGTTTTGATCCGGCATCAATTAAAAATCTCCATGCTGTTTCATATCCTTTGCCCTGCGAGGCATCGCGGGAGTTAGATGACTTTCCCGAAAGAACAGGGATAGATTCAGCAAAGGAGAAATGCCGGCAAGAGGCAAGTGATAAAAACAATCCGTATCTTCTGGTTTCCGGAGATTTATCCGGGATTCAGGATACTGTCTTTACCATCTCCTCAAAAGGCGCCCTGAAATCCCTCCGTGCACGTTCATTCATGCTTGAGTTTTTGTGTGAACATATCTGTTATGAACTGGTGACTGCATGTGTTGGAACTTATAAGGCCAACCGCGCTCATGTTGTGTTTTCCGGTGGAGGCAGCTTTTGCCTCTTGTTGCCGGACACGGAAGAAAATATAAAGAGTATTGAGCATTTCAGGAAGGTTGTTAATGATTGGGCTTTTGAAGAATTTGCAGGCAAGCTGTATGTGGCCATATCCTGTATGCAATTGGGTGATAATGATATGGATAAAAACAGGTTCAGGGATAAATGGCAGAGGCTTTCGGATAAGCTTGCGGAAGACAAGAGACAGAAATTCAGGTGGAAACTGCAAGAAATATTCGGTGCAGGTTACCCTGTGGAACCAAGACAGAAGAAAAATCAGGAAGAGTGCCAGGTATGCCACAGGGATGATATCGATTTATCTGTAAGCCCGATGAGAACCCTTGATCTTGATAGAGAAATTATAGATTCCGAGGACAAGCTTGAAACCGCCGGCAATGAGCCGGACAAAGTAATCGTTCATGAGATGTGTTACCAGTTGTATAAGCTTGGTGACAGGCTGACTGATTTTGAATATATCAGCCGGGTGAAAAACAAGCCGTCAGGGGATAGGGATGGATACCTGACTTTTAAGAAGCTTGATGGAAGCGACATTTATTATGTCCTGGAGGAAGCAACCGGCAGTGACTGTGTATGGAGGCTTAATTCTTCAGATGAAAATTACATCCCATTCTTTTATGCGAATTATGTGCGAAAGGTCTCGGAGTTGCCTCTTGATGCCAAGGACAAAGAATTGCAACTCTATATCGAGGAACATAACAAAAAGATGGGAAAACCTGAGAAGACAACAGCATCCTTCACCGGCCTTGCCAACGCTGCCTGTGGCGCTGACTTAATCGGGTGTTTGCGGATGGACGTGGATAATCTCGGGAAAATATTTTCCGAATACCTGAGCAGGTTCGACCTGGTTACCCTTGCACATCTGTCACGCATGTTGAATCTCTTTTTCAAGGTTTATCTCAATAAAATCTGCGCAGGGGAATTGGGGTCTGATGAGAGTGGAAGTCCAATCAATCCAACAGATTTAACAGGAAAAAGATATACCGAAGAGGGTGAGACAGAGGA
>WFVK01000256.1 GCA_015491705.1 Nitrospirota bacterium
AATGTTTATTAACCCTTCTTGATGTAAATCTCCCAGTACCCCTTGTCCTCAAGTTTTACCGACTCAAAACCGTATCCCTGCTTTTCACAGTACTTAGGGATGGTGTCTTCTGCTGATGCAGGGGCATCGCAGAGGACTTTCAGCAATGTGCCCTCCGGGGCCTTTTCAATGGTCTTTTTAGTCAGTACCAGGGGATAGGGACATACTCTTCCCAGTACATCAAGGGTTTGTGTCGGTGTCTGAGACTTTAAGTCAGCCATTACTACCTCCTATACATAAATTATTTTTAAAAGAAAAGGAGATGATTCATTTCTTCCATCTTCTTGGAAATCTCACTGTAAGGAACGACATTAACTGTCATATCCGCACCGAATTCTTCCGCATCAAGCACTAAGTCATCTTCGGAAAGGCCGAACTTCTCCAGGTCCTCCTTACACACCCAGATATTAATGTCAACGAGAAGAGCCATTTTAATATGCTGGTCGGTGCTTGTCAGGCCGTAATAATCCATTGCCTTCTGATCTTTCTTGCAGTTAAGAACGCCGTCTCCTATAAATGCAATATCCGCTGTAACCATATCTCCTTCATTTAAATATACTTCAACGCTCTGTGTGGCGATTGCATGTGTAAGAGCAAGCTTGGGGTTTTCACTCTTGTACGGTGGTCTCTGGACGATAAATCCCAATTTAGTTGTTGCCATTCTTATTCACCTCCTATATGCAGGACCCTGTCAGCGTCGAAAGTGCTTGCAAGGTACCAGTCCATACTGTGTCTTTTAAAGCCTTCCATTGTAACGTCCTTGTTATAGCCGCGGGCCTCTGCGCAGGCTTCACAGGCTGTTACGGTCAATCCCTTTGCCATGAGTTCTTTCAGGGGTTTCTCAAGGTGGGAGTAGTCCTTGAAGGGACGCTGATCTTTTATCGAGAGCATTGTTCCGTTGCCTGAAACCCAGAGGTCGACCGTATGCCCCTTTTCAATTGCCGCGGCAGAGAGCTTGACGGCAAAGTCGAGGTTCAGAGAGCCGACGAGTGAAGCAAAACAACCAATTGTGAGTTTTCCCATTTCTATTTTACCTCCTATATCCAAGCGGTTTTTTCATAATCATTAAACATCAGGTCCACCAGCTCCCCCAGTGTAATCACCTTTACCTTGCTGTCAACCATGGAAGTGTCCAGCCCTCTTGTTTCGAGATCCTCCTTGAGGGCGTAGAATTCAGCGGATTTATTCAGAATTGAAGAGGGGGTGCCGTTTTCCTTCAGGGTGGCATGATAAACGCCGTTCTGTACCAGAATTATGCCCATCTTTTCAGGTGACAGCCGGTCAAGTGTGTCGACGGTCATCCTGTAATCGCTCACGAATACGGCTAATTTCATATGTATACCTCCTAAATTATAGATGTTTTGGGAGTAAACGAAAGTTTACAATTTTAAATATTGACAAAGGCCTTTGTCAAGGAAGAATGAGGTTATAATAATTCCTTATACAGTAATTCCAGCCAGGGCTTTTTTGTGCGGAATGTCTCGGCAAGACCTACTTTCCATTTGTGATTTTCTTTAAACATCCTTAATCTTGCAGGCGGGGCTCCTTTGTGGGAGATAAGAATTTCGGCCCTGCCGGTTTTAATATAGCCTATTTCCCACCTGCTGCGCTCCAGTATCATGGCAGTGTCGAGATTGTTTGCAAAGGCCCTCCAGTAGCTGTTGAAGATCATACCTCTGCTCCTGAAGTCCCTTATGATGACATCTTTTTTTATATCCCCGCGGATTTTCAGGGAGGCCTGATACACATTGTCTATGATTGCTTCATGTGATTTTTCCGACAGCAGGTCCCATGCGGTGTCATATCTGCCGCTGTCTAAAGAGACAAAAAACTCCTCAGCTGACTCGAGAACAGGGGCCGGGGACTGCCCGCGATCCCGGGCGTAATCGTTGATATTGAATGCGGGCACACAGCCGGCAAGCAGGATGGACAGCAGTATCAATACGTTAAGCATGAATCGGACGGCCTGTATATGGGGAGCCCCCGCAGGGAGGGCCCCCCGGCATGGCATAAGAGAATAACTGCAGCGTTTTAGTTAGTATCTGTTGCGGAAGCTGATTTTTGAAACTAATCCTGAGCTTGCGTCATTTCGACCAGCGGGAGAAATCTTTATATCGCGACGAGTTAAGATTTCTCACTTCGTTCGAAATGACAGCGAGCTGATCAGATAACGACTTTCCGCAACATGAACTAATTAATGATTTGATGTAGTGCTGTGGCCCGATGTGCTGCCCCCACCGCCGCCACCGCCGCTGACAGCCAACGCGATACCTGCAACCGCCGCGACCCCTATGGCCGCCATACCGGTCGTGCCGCCGAGTATCCCCGCGCCCACAGTGCTGCCGGCGGCAGCACCGGCTTCACCGGCTGCTATTGCAGAGGCGACTTCCGTATGACCGGCTGCATTAAGGGCGGATACGAGGCTGTCCCGTTCAGCCACAATATGTCCGAGGACTTTGCCTGTCTCCTCCTCTATTACAGGCAGGGCAACCTGATTGCCTGTCAGTGCAGGCACCTTTTCACCTTCCACGAAAACTCCCCCGGCATTTGCAGCAAGCTCCTTTGCAGCCTCTATTGTCGAAATTGTTTCGGTCTGGGCTACAACCTGCTGCGGAACAAGACCCGCAAAAAAGACAAGAAGCGAACAGATTAATGACACGCTAACCGTTTTTTTCATTTCCCCCTCCCTTATTCTTGATGGTTAATTCGGTTTAATTTTATCTATACAGCATTTTCCTGTCCTTGTCAAGGAAAATCCGGGTGTTCCTGCCGATGAGATCAAACAGTGAACTGAAGTGGTCTATATCCTGCCCGGTGTCCCTTGTCCATGGTGACAGAATATAAGAGTAAACGGTCTTTGAGTCGGTACCCTTGAACAACCTCAGCGGGATCGAGACGCCGATTCCCTTGTCATGGTATCCCCTGTTGAACTCGTCTCTGAAAACCGAGGTATCCGTAATGCTGTACCATGCCCATATGGTAACGCCGTTTATATGCTTTGATACCGTGAGGCGCACGCCCCTGTCCCCTGCGAGGAACCTGCCTGCCTTTATGTCTACGGCCATTTCCCTTTCCGGAATATTCAGACGTGTGTTGAAGAATGCGGTGGTATATACCTTGCCGGCGTCATCATCTGCAAGTTTCAGGGGATTGTCCCTCTGCCGTTTTTTCACCGCGCTTCCGCTCAGGCCCACCAGTATTCTTCCGTCAAGCACCGGCATTGCGATTTCCGCATCAGCGCCTGCATACTGGACCTCTATCAGCCCTGCCGAGAACCTGCCGAATATGTCCGGGGAGAGCTTTCCCGTCTGCTCGAACATCAATCTGTCAAGGGCTGTTTTCTCCCTTTTATATGATACAAGGTCAGACCTGACCGGTATTGAAAGCGGTTCGTTTGCGGTTGAGATATTGTTTAACGGGTATGCTGCGAGGGCCGTAACAAAAGATGAGCCTTTCCACGGGTGATAACTGAACCATGCCTTAACCCCCAGCCGGTATTTGAAGAAACCCGAGGGATCGTTTATAAACATCTGAAGATCGGGTTTCAGCCCGTAGCCGTAGCGTTTCCTATACATGCCCGGCGGCACGGTGATATCATCCGGTACGGCAGTGCTGAATTCAGAGAGCCGGAGGAATTCGTCAAGGGTCATTCTGCCGCTCCGGAGGTCAAGCAGGTCTACTGTGTCGAATGTAAACCTGCTTAACGGGATTCCGTTTTCCCTGAGAATGATGTGTATCCTGCGGGCATCCGCCGGCATCAGGGCCGGGAGTATCTCAATGACTACGCCTGCAGCCCTTGCGTTATAAAAATATTTGTCGTTCTGTGCCTCTATCCATAGTTCATTATCTTTCATGAAGACGCTGATGTCGCTGAATCCTGATTTATACAGTGACCTAACAAGCCGCGCGTACAGGGTGTCTGTATCACCGGTCGGCTTTTCCTTGTAAACCCTGTCATACAGTGGGATGACGGGTTTCCCGATATCAAACCCCACCGACAGATTAAATCCTATCTGATTGCCCCTCTGGTAGCTTATATCGATCTCGGACCATCTTGAGGGCTTGTACCGCATGCCGAAATTGAACGGGGAGGGAACAGGTCTCCTGAAATATTCAGGCTGGGCCGGGTCCCGTGTCTGTTTGTGATATCTGACGGGGCTGTATTCATACATGAGGGCGAATTTATCAGAAGGGACGAACTGGATGCCCCAGAAGAGTTGCGACTCTCTCACCCACTCAGCCGGATTGCTGAATATCTCCAGTCCAAGGCCTTCTTCGTGCGGGGGCAGCGGCCTTTCGCCGAACCTCCCGTTGCCGAACCCCAGTGTGAAGTCAAATGGATATATCTGTTTGCTTGCCGCCAGATACTGCGAGGAATAGAGCCTTGTCCCGTGAGGGTCCATAAATCCGATTGCGAGGGCGGGCATATATTTGCCCTCGCCGGCGAACCGGTATTTCAGATCAATCGCCTTGTCCTTGTAGTCACCGTATGAACTGCCGCCGGTTTCACCGAAGCCGGGGACACCGGTCACTTCGGTTATCCTGCCGTTGATCTCAAGCCCCTCTAATGGGCTTATGGTACCGTAGTAATACCTGTAAGGCCTGACCTGACCCCCGCCGAGCCGGTAGCTGTTTTCTTTCATCACCCGCGCCGTGGGGATTTCCATAAGGCCTGTATAGCCCTGGTTCGACGGAAAAGTGAAAGGTTCGTCAGAGGCGAAGGACGGGGGCGGAGGAGGTAGAACAAGGGAGACGACAAAGTATAAAGCAGCGAAAAAAAAGGGCGGGGATGCGAGGCGCAAGAGGCGGCGCGGCATTCTCAGAATACCGTTATAACTACGCCGGTGGTCAATGCTATCTGGTAGAGTATCTGTGTCAGATCCTTAAATTTTCTCAGCCAGGCGATGCGCTCGAGTTTTTCAGGCACGACGATTGAGTCGCCCGGTTCGATTTTCTTTCTATCACCCGAGAATGCAGAGAGTTCCCATCGTGACCTTGATGAATTCCAGTTCAGAAATCCACCGGACAGCTTCATTGCAGTGCCGTCGGCCCTCAGGACATAGACATTGTCTTCATCCGCGTACTTTGTATATCCTCCGGCCATTTCAATATAATCCCTGTAATCAAACCTCTCTGAAAAGACAAAGCTACCGCGCGACATTACCGCTCCGAGCACATTCACCGCGCTGTTCTTTTCAGGGATAAACAGGCTGTCCCCCTGTTTAAGCTCGATGTCATATTCGCTGTTTTTCAACAATCTCAGGTGTGCAAGCTTTATGGACATCCTGCCCGGCGCCTGTATTTTCCTGAGTGATGCCAGCAGTTTTTTCCTTTGTTCCACGGAGAGTTTTTTCGCCTCTATTTCCTCACGGCTTAATGCGGTGGAGGCCTCTACCGAGGACTCGGTGAGCAGTTCCCTTTCAAGCCTCTGGATCATTTCCTCTATGCTCTGCTGCTGTATTTTCCTGACATCTTCCCTGGTAAACACCGCCCCCCTGAGGTAGGCCCTGTCTGTATACCCGCCTGCCCGTTCTATGAGTGAAGACAGCCTCTCCCCGTCCTTTATGATGTAGGTCCCGGGGAACCTGACTTCCCCTGATATGGTGACGAACCGTTTTTCACGCCATCCCGGTATGCGTTTTATGAATACCCTGTCATAAGGTTTCAGCAGCAGGTCCTGTACAGGGTCTTTCCTGAGTGCCTGCGCCAGGTTTATGGTTTTATAATCCATCTTCACCCTCTTGCCGTTTACCAACGTAAAGGATGACAACTCGGCTTCATTCAGGTAGGCGGATTCGAGGACATTGCCTGCGGCGAATACCAGGTCGCTTATGCGCATATCTTCTGTGAGAGGATAATTACCGGGGTTCCTGACATCCCCCTCTATGGATACGGTCTGTCTGGCCCTTTCCTCCCAGAGAGAATGTATCACCACCCTGTCCCTGTCACGGAGCATGAGATTCTCATCCG
>WFVK01000257.1 GCA_015491705.1 Nitrospirota bacterium
CGAAACACACGCCCCTTTCAGTTATCATCAGCTCCTGATTGCCGGTTGAGCATGCCTTGTTTATTATGTTCCTTACATCCCACGGCGACAGGAACTGCCCCTTTTTGATATTTACGGGCCTGCCGCTTCCGGAGGCTGCAAGTATTATATCCGTCTGCCTTGAAAGGAATGCCGGGACCTGCAGGATATCAAGCACTTCCTTTGCAGCATCAACCTCGCTCACCGAATGTATGTCCGAGATGACCGGCAGGCCTGTCTCCTGCTTTACCCTGTTGAGGATATGCAGGCCTTCATCAAGACCGGGACCCCTGTAGGAATCAACGGATGTCCTGTTGGCCTTGTCATAAGAACTCTTGAATATAAGGGGAATCCCGTGAGCCTCTGCATATTCCCCGAGCCTCCGGGCGATTCTTAATGTGGATTCCTGATCTTCTATTACACAGGGGCCTGCAATAAAGGCAAGGGGGTTACTCCCGCCGATTTTTACACTTCCTGCTTTTACTTCCCTCGTTGCCATATAATTCCATCCCGCTGCTGTTGTCCCTTACGGTTGCAGGACCATCACCGGCCGGCGCGAGAGTAAACCCCTCAGCCTTATAACCATTGACCCCTGAACGGTGAACCCCTCAACCTTAAACAGGGTTTTACGGCAGGCTCTCCCGCCCGGTTTACGCAACATTAAGGTTATCCTATTTTTTCGGCGCGTGAATAGCCGCGTCATGAACATCTTCCGCAGCTTCCATTATGCCTTCTGAAAGCGTGGGGTGTGCATGTATGGTGCGGGCGATATCCCCGGCTGTAAGGCCTTTTTCCATTGCAACAGCCACCTCATGTATAAGGTCAGCGGCGTGCGGCCCTATGATGTGGGCGCCGAGAATCCTGTCTGTCTCTTCATCGGCAATGATCTTGAAAAGCCCTGCTATCTCTCCCATGGCATGGGCCTTTCCAAGGGCCCTGAACTGAAACCTGCCCGTCTTATACCTCAGGCCTTTTTCTGCAGCCTGCTTCTCTCTCAGACCCACGGAGCCTATTTCAGGGCTGGTAAATATCGCGGCGGGCACCACATCGTAGTTTACCTCCGAGTTGCCCCCCAGTGCGTTCTCGGCTGCAACAATCCCTTCTTTCGACGCAAGGTGGGCGAGCATAATGCCTCCGACCACATCTCCGATGGCATAGACGCCGTCAACATTTGTCTGCATCCTGTTGTCTACTATGATCTCGCCCCTGGCGCCCTTTTTGACGCCTATATCCTCAAGCCCTATGCCCTCACTGTTTACGGCCCTTCCTATGGATACAAGCACCTTTTCAGCATCGACGACACTGCCGCCGGAAAGTTGCACCGACACGCCGTCCTTCTTTACATCGACTTTTTCGACGCTGGTGTTTGTAAGGAGCCTGATCTTCTTTTTCTTCAACTCCCTTTCAAGAATTGCGGATATCTCGGCGTCTTCCGTTGATACTGCATTCGGCATCATTTCCACCAGTGTCACTTCAGAGCCGAATTCCCTGTAGATAAATGCAAATTCGCACCCTATCACACCGGCGCCCACGATAAGGAGGCTTGAGGGAATCGAATCGGGATTTATCGCATTGTCACTGGACAGGATCCTCTCGCCGTCAAAGGGAAAGACCGGGATACGGGCCGGCCTGGAGCCGGTTGAGATAATCATCCTGTCCGTATTGACTTCCTCTGTCGAGCCGTCCCTGAGGGTCACCTTTATGCTCCGGGGACCGGTGATCACGCCCCTCCCCTCCATCAGCCTGACCCCCCATGACCTGAAAAGACTTCTTATGCCTTTAACCTGCGTTGCGACAACCTTGTTTTTTCTCTCTACGATTTTCTGAATATCAGGGGAAATCGTTCCGTCAAGCTTCAGACCGAAGCTGCCGGCGTTTCTTGCCTTGTGCAGGACCTCCGCCGAGGCTATAAGTGTCTTTGTCGGTATGCATCCGCGGTTAAGGCATGTTCCGCCTACCTCGCTCTCTTCTATGACCGTGACCTCAGCGCCAAGACGCGCCGCTCTGAGGGCTGCTACATAACCTCCGGGACCGGCCCCCAGGATTGTGAGTTTCATTATTTGAGTTTCACCTCTTCTTCAATATATTTTTCATAATCTTCGGCATCCATCAGGTTGTCGAGCTCTGTCTCGTCCTCCATCTCGATAACCGCAATCCAGCCCTTGTCATAAGGGTCTTCATTTATTATCTCCGGTGCATCAATCAGGTCTTCGTTGAATTCCACAATCGTTCCGCTGACAGGGCTTATCACCGGCGATGTAGCCTTTGTGGACTCTATCTGCGTGAGCTCTGTGCCCGCCTCCACAGTGGAGTCTATTTCAGGTGCATCAATGTAAACAATATCACCGAGGGATTCCTGCGCATAAAATGAAATTCCGACAACTGCCTTGTCGCCCGAAACTCTTACCCAGGTATGTTCTTTGTGATATTTGAGATCATCAGGATACATTTTATCCTCCTTAAAATTATTTATATCAGGATTATCTCGGGTGTGAGTGAAATTCTAAACATAGAAAAATTTTTTGTCAAGAATTTCGCACAGGCAGCTTTTCCGCCGTACTCTCCCGCCTGCGGGCGATGGTTTCATACAAAGGTAAAACTATGTTATGCAGATTATCTGCACATCCATCACATTTGTACCGGTAGGGCCGGTGATCAGTAATGAACCTGTCTTTCTGAAAAAATTATAGGAATCATTGTTTTCAAGAAACTCCGCGGGATTCAGGCCCATGTCTCTGGCCTTTGCTATGGTCCGCCCGTCGACAACCGCTCCTGCTGCATCCGTGGGCCCGTCGGTGCCGTCCGTCCCTGCTGAAAGCAGTGTTATGCCGTCAATGCCGTCTATCTCCATGGCGAAACTAAGCGCAAGCTCGGTGTTGCGCCCGCCCCTGCCTTTTCCCTTTACAGTCACGGTTGTCTCCCCCCCCGAGATCAGACAC
>WFVK01000258.1 GCA_015491705.1 Nitrospirota bacterium
CCCCCCAGCCATTCACCGAGGATCGCCCTTGAGGCCACAATGCGCCTGTCCTCTTCCTGCAGCGGGCCGGTCGGATTCCTTATCTGGCCGCTGAATCTCATCAACTGCGTTATGATGGTCGCCAGGAGGGTCGTGCTTACCGCAAGCCTGGAGCCCTTGGGGATGCTGTTTACCCTCGTGACTATCTGAATTCCTCCCGTTGTGCCGGTCAGTCTTCTTAAGATATCCTTTAACTGGATATCCCTGTGCTCAAAGCACGGCGGGATGATTCCGGAGGCCACTACCCCCGCCTTGAGCAGAGAGAGATAATCATTGCCGAAATTGAACAGCTCCTTCAGTGTAGATATTTTTTTGGATGCCCTCAGGTCGGTGGAGATCAGGTGTATGACCGGCTCCCTGATAAAACGGCAGTAGCATTCACACGGAGGTCTCAGCGGCCCATCGGCGCCGTGGATTTTCAGGTCAACCGACAGGTTGACGACCCTTGCGCCTTCGGGGAAATCCATACCGAGGAAAAATATATCCGACCATCCGCTGTGCGACGGGTCAAGCCTGACCGGCGATGCATCCATTCCGACCGGATACAGCCCGGTTGCAGGATCAGGGACCGTCATCGCTGCGGGCACGGAAAACGGATATTCATCCAGGCTGCCGATGTTATACAGGTGGTGGTTTTCCCTGCACCGGCTTATCGAGAGCTTCACCTGGTCGAGGAGATACTTGAAAGACAGCTTGTAGTATGAATCTGCAACCGCGCTGAACACCGCGCGGTTGCGGCTGCCTTTTTCATTGATCTCTCTCAGATATATGGCAATGGATTTCTCAAAATCCCTCTCAAAGGCGGCCTTAACACCGTCAAAAGGGATTTTCCCGTGTCCGTGGGTCTCCCTGTCTTTCATGAGATAAAACCTGTAGATTGCAAACAGGAACAGGGATGCCCTGACTTTATGGTAGAGATTGGAGGAGGATACGCGGAATTCCTCCATCTCAGCGGCGAGGTTCAGGAGCTGTCCCGTGTCTTTGTCTGCCAGGAGAGAGTCGATTGAGCGGTGGCGGATATCTTCGTCTTCGCTTACTATTGTTTCAACAAGCACGTTGGACATGGGCGGATTCGCTATTTTAACATATTCTTGCGCTGAGTGCGGCAGTGACCGCAGCCTCTGCGATGGATTCGCCTATTGACCCAAAAGGATCGAGCCGCCGTTAAAGAATGTTCCTGCCACCGCGGCTGTCATGAGGCAGGCGAGCGTCGCCGCCACAAGGGCACGCACCCCTACAGCGGAAAGGTCAGCGGTCCTCTCGGGGACAAGCGCTGCTATGCCGCCTACGAATATGGCCAGGGATGCTATATGCGCAAAACCGCAGAGGGCATATGTGGCTATAAAGGCCGAACGGGGGTCTTTCAGTGTTCCTGCTGCAAGCAGTGATGCGAGGTCCATATAGGACTTGGTTTCCGTGACGATCGCCCTCTCGCCTATTATCTTTGATATCTCCACGGCATCAGAAGGAGGTACGCCGATTATCAGGGTAAACGGATAAAAGACATATCCCAGCAGACCCTTTAAAGACCAGTCCATGCTGATTCCCGTCAAACTGTTTAATTTCGCCCCCGCCCCCGCAAGGAGGAAGTCCGCCAGCGCTGCAAGTCCCAGAAATGCAATAAGCAGGGCGATAATCCCGGCAACGAGCCTGAGCCCGGCATTGGCACCGTTTATCGTGGCCTCGATAACGGATGATTCCTTCTCATAATAAGGCTCCACATCGGTTCCCAGTGTCCCGGGTTTTTCAGTCTCCGGCAGTAAAAGCTTTGACATTACAATAGCTGCCGGGGCTGAGAGGAAAGATGCCGATACCAGGTGTCCCGCTATTGTCGGAAACTGTTTCTGCAGTATCAGGATATAAATGGCCAGGACACTGGATGCGATCGTCGCCATACCCGCCGTCAGTATGGTGCACAACTCCGAGCGTGTCATCCCCGCCAGGTAAGGACGGATGGTTGTTGCGGATTCAATGCCCACAAAGATATTGCTTGCCGTACACAGGGACTCGGCCCCGCTTACCTTCATCAGCCTGGTGAAAATTCTCGAAAAGACCTTTATGAGCCATGTCATCACCCCTATGTAGTAGAGTACCGCCATGAGGCTTGCAAAGAATATGATTGTTGGAAGGGCCTGGAAGGCAAAGATAAATCCGAGGGACTCCCCGCCCCATTCATCGGTTGCCCCGGGGGGCAGGGCAAGCCTGCCGAAGACGAATTTCGTGCCTGCGCCTGCAACATCGATGATCTTTACCAGACCGTTGTTTATGAACATGAATACATCTGCACCCGCAGGCACGATAAAGATAAAAAGGGCGAAAATCAACTGGAGGAGGCATCCCCAGATAATTGCACGCCAGTTAATGACTTTCCTGTTCGTGGAAAACAGCCAGGCAAAGCCCATGAGAAGGAATATCCCGGCAAAACTTACAAGGTTATACATAGACTGTCAGACCATCCCCCTTCCTGATTATATTATTATATCGGCGCGGCAGTCGTAAAAAAGCGGAACGCTGTTACCTCAGGGCCATGGCAGGCTTCTTCATCCCGACCCTGTAACGGTCTATCATCCCGTTATCCGCGGGGCGGACCCTGAGATAGTATTTCCGGCCGTTTTCCGAGACCGCCACATTCACTTCCGGCAGGTTTTTTGCATCCGAGTATCGTGCGCACAGAGATGCGGCAACAGTTAGTGCTCCGCCTGCCGCATGGCCCCGGATGAGGGTCAGGGGGCTTCCGAATCCTTCCACCCTCAGGAGGCGGTCGCCGGGGCCGGCAAGTGATGCAATGGCGGCGTTTTCCTCCCTGTTCCTTCCCACGATAATCTTGCATTCAGGGGAGTACCTGAAATGCCTGCCGAGCCTCAGCAGGTTGATGTCCGTGTATCCGGGGTCTCTGTCATGCTCAAGCAGGTCTCTTAATCTGATTGAATAATTGGGCTCCGTAAGCAGGCATCCCCCTGCAGGCGCAGGGTATTCCGTCAATCCGAACTCTTCTGCAAGGGCCATCTGCGGCTTTCTTGAGCGCCCGCTGAAGTCCAGCAGCATGTCCCTGTTGACCAGCCCCTCCTGTTCAGGTATGGTGGGGGCAAGCAGTTTTGCACTCAGTGGTCTCAGGACAATGCCCCTGACGCCTGCGGCTTTGTCAATCATGGGGAAACATTCCCTTCTCTGGCTCATGGGCCTCTGGCCGAGGACCTCGCCGGTGATGATAAAGTCGGCGTTCAGGAGGTTCATGAATTCCCTGGCCTCTTTCAGCATGAGTATCCTGCAGTC
>WFVK01000259.1 GCA_015491705.1 Nitrospirota bacterium
GAGATACCTTGTGCTGGCGCGGCGCTATCTGGTACTGTACAGGAAGACGCGTAAGCGCAGGTACCTCTGCCTGCATTACCGGTACATAGGGGCATACTACTGCTGCCTGTACCGTGTGACGAGGAGGCGGGCTTACCTTATCCGTTGCAGGCGCTATATCGCCCTCTACAGGAAGTGCAGGGGGTAAATCCTCACCGTATTATTCATGATGCCGGGAGGCCGGGGAGTCAGAGTCTGTCTCCCCGGCTTTTTTACATCTTGCCGGTTGATCAGGAATCCTTGCAAAGTGTTGCAATATCCCGTACCGTACGTTATAACCCTGGACAGGGTTTTACGCCGGGCCTTGAGAAAGGCTGAATTTTCGTGCTGCAAGGTATGGCTATTGAAAATTTTAATTTCCTTTTATAGAATATGTTGCTGGACGGACAGCCGTACAGAGAGATACAGGCACACATGATCCGGATAGAGAATCTTACCAGATACTACGGCGGGACGTGCGCCGTAAATGACATAAGCTTCGACATCAAAAGGGGCGGGATTCTCGGTCTTTTAGGGCCGAACGGCGCCGGCAAGACGACATTCATGAGGATGCTCACCTGCTATCTCAGGCCTTCATCCGGCAACATAACCGTCAAGGAGTACAATATCCACGAACACCCCCTGCAGATCAAGGGGCTTATCGGCTACCTCCCGGAATCCGCGCCGCTTTACCCTGACATGCTCGTGTATGATTACCTGAAATTCGTGGCCGATGTGCGGAATATAGAAAAGGCCCGCGCGGACTCCAGGATAAAGGATCTTGCCGGCATATGCGGTATCAATGAAGTCATGCACAGGCCGGTCAACGAACTGTCCAAGGGATATAAACAGAGGGTCGGCCTTGCACATGCAATGATGAGCGACCCCGAGATACTCGTGCTCGATGAACCCACCTCGGGGCTCGATCCGAACCAGATTGTCGAGATCAGGGACATCATCCGGAAGATCGGGAAGGAGAAGACCGTGATTCTCTCGACCCATATCCTGAGCGAGGCTGAAGCCACATGCGACAGGATCGTGATAATCAACCGGGGGAAGATCGTGGCGGACGGAGCCACTGATGAACTCAAACGGCAGGCGGGCAGCGATTACATCATCCATGTCTCCCTCGTGCACGGGAACTTCGATGAGATAAGACAGGCCCTCAGCGGCGTGCCCGGCGTCAGTGATGTGGCCCTTGCCGGTTCTGATGACGGGACAATGGACCTTCACCTTGCGTGCAGCGGGCAAAGGGACGTACGCCCGGATATCTACGAGATCATCAAAAACAACAACTGGCCTCTCCTTGAATTTTACAGGGAGACCAGGACACTTGAAACCATATTCAGGGAACTCACAAGGGGGAACTGAGATGCACAAGGCGGCCACCATATTCAGAAAAGAATTCAGAGGCTACTTCGTATCACCGATCGCCTATATTGTTATTTCGGTCTTCCTCATACTGAGCGGCTGGTTTTTCTTCTCCACCTTTTTCCTGTTCGGCCAGGCCGAGATGAGGAGCTTTTTCTCCCTTCTGCCCGTGACATTCTCATTTATCATACCCGCTGTTACAATGAGGCTGTTCTCTGAAGAATTCAATACGGGCTCTTATGAATTAATGCTGACCATGCCCGTATCTTCACTGGACATCATTATCGGCAAATTCACCGCGGCTGCGGCATTTGTCGCCGTCATGCTTGCGCCCACGGTTTCTTACGGGATATTCATATCATTCATCGGGGACCTCGACTGGGGGCCGGTAGCGGGAGGCTATGCCGGGGCACTGCTGCTCGGCGCTTCATTTGCATCAATAGGACTGTTCGCCTCATCGCTCACCCGCAACCAGATTATAGCGTTTATTACCGGCATGTCTTTCTGCTTCGTGCTCACGCTCATAGACAAGATGCTGTTTTTTCTCCCCGAGGGCGTGCTGAATGTCCTCCAGTACATGGGAGCCGGTTTTCACTTTCAGAACATCTCAAAAGGCATAATCGACTCAAGGGACATACTGTATTTCCTGAGCATATGTTTTGTTATGCTGTACGCCACTAATCTCGTGATCCAGGAGAAGAAATAAGGAATGCCGATGAAAAAACCTTCCGGTGCCGCAGCATATTCGAGGTTTCTGATATACCTTGTTGTAATAGTCCTGCTGAACATTGCAGGCATTACCTTCTTCTTCAGGGCCGACCTGACCTCAGGCAAGGTGTATTCACTGTCAGAGGCAAGCAGGAAGGTCGTCTCAACCCTCTCCGAGCCGTTGACCGTCAAGGTGTTTTTCAGCGGCAACCTGCCTGCCCCCTACAATAATATCGAACGCTACCTCCATGACCTGCTCGAGGAATATGCAGTTGCGGGCAACAGGTACTTCAACTACCGGTTCTACAATGTATCAGGCGGGGAAGACGACGAGTCGCTGAAAAACAGGGAGCTTGCGGCGAGCTACGGCATTCAGCCCGTGCAGATACAGAACATCGAGCACGACCAGGTGAAATTCCAGGAGGCTTACATGGGGATGGTGCTCATACACGGTGATATTATCCAGGCCATACCCGCCATAACATCCACGGACGGGCTCGAGTACCGGATCACTTCCACGATCATGAAGATGAACAACAAGATAAGCGCCCTACTGCGCCTGAAAGACAGGATATCCGTCAAGCTGATCCTGTCTTCGTCACTTGCCGTGGTGGGTCCGTACATGAACATCAGCGGCCTGCCGGAGCTGCCGGGGAAGATCGAGGAAATAGTAAACAGGTTAAATGAAAAAAATTACGGCAGGCTTTCATTCTCGTATCTCGACCCCACCCTGAATCCCGCTGACGAGAAGCAGGCGGAACACTATGAAATCCTCCGTCTCGGCTGGAACGAGTTCAGGGACAGAACCGGCAAGACGATACCTGCGGGCAAGGGTTATGCAGGGATCGTGGTCGAGCACGGCGGAAACTTTGAAACAATCGAGCTGATAAAGGCCATACGCCTCCCGCTGTTCGGCACCCAGTACCAGCTCGCGGACCTGTCCGGCCTTGAAAAGGCCATTAATGAGACCGCGGAAAACGTCATCAATATCAACGAAGAGATCGGCTACCTCGCGGATCACGGCACCCTTCCGATAGGCGGGCCGCCACCCATGTTCGATTTCACCCGGAAGGACTCACTCTCAAGCCTTGATAAACTTCTATCCGAGGAATACTCCATACGCCGGGTCAGGCTCAAAGACGAGGATATCCCGGACGGCCTCTCCACGCTCATCATTGCCGGGCCGAAGGAAAAGTTTACCGACTACGAACTTTACCGGATCGACCAGTTCCTGATGAAGGGGAAGAACCTCGCCATTTTCATGGATTCATTCAAGGAGGTCTCGCCCGGGGGGCAGGGCATGATGAGCCAGTTCAGGAGGTCTTTTTACATGCCGCTTGACACCGGCCTGGAAAAACTGCTGGAGCATTACGGTCTGACCGTCAAGAAATCGATTGTCCTTGACGAGAACAGTTACAGGCAGCAGGTGCCGCGCAGGTTCGGCGGAGGGGAACGGATAATCTATTTTGCGCCGATCATCAAAAACGAGATGATCAACAAAGACGCCGCATATTTAAAAAACATCAAAGGGCTTGTAATCCTCCAGGCGTCTCCTGTGGAGATCAATGAAAAGAAGATCAGGGACAACGGGCTCAGGGCCGTAAGGCTCTTTTCATCATCCGAAAGGTCGTGGGAGATGAAGGGGAGGATCAATCTGAACCCCGTATTAATTACGCCTCCCACGGACAAGGAGGAATTCAGGAGCCTGCCCATGGCCTACGTTGTCGAGGGCCCTTTCCCGAGCTACTTTGCTGGAAAGCCCGTGCCCGAGAAGGAAGAACCGGAAAAAGAGGGCGGTGAGGGGAAAAAGGAAAAAGACAGGAAAGAGTCGGGCGTCGACATGTCCGCAATCAGGGGTGAGAGGATTACCATCGGGAAAGGCAGGCCGGGAAAGATATTCCTCATAGGGACATCCGCAATCCTCAGGGATAACGTAATCGACGAGGAAGGCAAGACCCCGAATGCACAGTTCGTGATGAACGTCATTGATTATCTCAACGGGAGGGAAGACATAGCGGTGATGCGCAGCAAGACGCAGAAATTCAATCCCCTGCGGGACATCGACCCTGCTGCAAAGACGGCCATCAAGACCGCCAACATAGTCGGTCTGCCTGCCTTCGTTGTCATCGCCGGGATTATCGTGTGGTTCAGGCGTACAGCGAGGAAGCGCAGGATTCAGAAGATGTTCGGCAAATAAACCGAGTATTGTTTAAAGGAGCGTTGGGATGAAATCAAAAAAAGAGATAGCAATCCTCTTCTTTATCATAGCCGTGCTTGTCTTTTACATCACCTCCCGGAAGGACGAGAAGACGCATTATAAATTGCCGGAAGTGCCGAAGATAGCCGCGGCTGACATAACAAAGATAACCGTAAAGAAAAATGGTTCGGAGACCGTTCTGGTAAAGGAGTCCGACAGGTGGCTCGTTGGGGAGAAAAGGTATCCGGCAGATGAAAACAAAGTAAAAGATATGCTGAAGGGCGTCTCGGACCTCAGACTGACCGCCCTTGCATCGGAATCGAAAAACTATGCCGTTTACGAACTTGATGAGAAAAAACGTATCGAGGTGGCGGTGTATAAAGGCGACCGCCTCCTGCGCAGGCTGAATATCGGCAAACCCGCATCAACATACCGCTTTACCTTTGTCATGCTTGATGACGACCCGCGTGTCTTTCAGGCAGAGGGCGACATAAAAAGCGACTTCAACAGGACCGTGTCCGAACTGCGTGACAGAAAGGTGATGGCATTCACGGATGATATCACGCAACTTGTACTTAAAAGGGATGGTGAGGAGATAAAGTTTGTGAGGACAAAGGCCCCTGTTTCAGTTGATACCGCGGCGAAACCAGAATCAGAGGAAAAACAGCAGGAGAAAAAAGAGGGGGCGTCCGCATGGAAGACCGCAGGCGGCAGGGCGGCCAGGGCAAAAGAGATCGAGGGCATAATCAGTACATTATCCGACCTGCGCTGTGACGGATTTATAGAAGACAGGAAGAAAGAGGATTTCAAATCCCCGGTCTTTACGGCAACCCTGAAGGGAGTCAATACATACACGATTTCCATCTTCGGTAAAAAAGACGGCAAATATCAGGCCGTCTCCTCAACAAGCGAATATCCCTTCCTGCTTTCGGAGTGGAAGGCGAAGAGGATCATGAAGGATTTCGGTAGCCTGATTGAAGAAAAGAAGAACAAGTCCTGACTGGACGGCCGGAGAGGTCAAAAGGCATATGTCAGATTGACGACTCCGGCCGTGAGGCGGGTGCTGCTGTCCGGAAACACGGCCTGAAGAAGGCCGTCCCGCTTTATGTCGCTTTCCCTAAGCCTTATGCCCGTGTAAGTGCCCCCCAGATAAAGACTCATTTTCCCGGGGAGCTCCCGGGCCAGACCCAAACCGAAGTCCAGGCATGTGCCGCTGGTGTCGAATTTCATATGGGGCAGGGAACTGTTTTTCACCTCTGCATCAGGATAATAGGCATAAGCCGCCCTGCCGTCCAGGGCCCACTTCCCGAACCTGTATCCGATCGCCGCCCCCCCTCCAATACGCCACAGGCTGAAGTCTTCCGTTACAGTGCCTCCCACCGGGGTCCCCCCTGAGACGAATTTATCCCTCCTGAAATGAATACCGTCCCAGCCTCCTGACGCATAAATCCTGTAGTAAAGCCTCCCGATCGTGTCTTTATAGCCGACTCTGAGGTCATAAAACTGCCCGAAAACCTCCAGTTCATTCGTCTGGGTCGTGACCTTATCCGTTTCCCATGTTTCCGAATCCTCCAGGCCTAATGCCCAGTCGGTTACAATGCCGGTAAAGAGGGTTCCCTGTTCAGTGAAGGAATACTCCGCGGATATTCCGAAGAGCACCGTATCAAGGACAGCCTCTGAGTCGATCTCGTTTCCTAAGGCCGAGGTCTCCTCTTCATATATGATGCTTCCGTAACCGCTGTGCACGCCGATACCGAAACCCGCGGCCTCAACACGTACTGCCATAAGAAACACCGCCGAAGCAACAATCAAAAGAACATGCGCTTTCAAATTCCTTCCCTCCCTGCATCCAGTTTTAATCCCCAACCTCACCTCTGCCACATCTCCGAGCCTGACAAGCAGTGGCTTCAGTTCTTCTTCCCCGGCAAGGACGTATCTGTCTCCGTTACGTTCTTTATCTTGCTATCCGTCCAGTGCCTGATAGGACGCATTGCTACAAGATCATCATCCTTACTGAGCCGGAACCGGTTTTCTATTTGCCAACGGTCAAGACTGGCCTCCACAATCTCAGACGTAGTCCAGTCCGTATTATCAGTGATGATTATATTCTTCCCGAATATTGCCCGTCTCTGCTGTACTTTGACAACGTCTTTACGGAAACTCATGGACAAGCCATCGGATGTCTGTGAAAATTCCAGAGTATATAAGTCGCCTGGCACGTGGAAACGCTCGCAAAGCCGGTGATATCGTTCCCTTATTGCCTCTGGATTGCGCCAATGCGGCGCCTTTTCCCTGACCTTCAAACGCATGGCAAGCAGTTCCCGGCGAATTGCCTCCAGCTTGCTATCCAAAGTGTAAGCCTGCCTGCGGGCTGTAGCGGGATTATACGTCACCACAACGGCCCGTTCCTTGCCCCAGTATTGTCCCTTCGTGCGATAGACCAAAATACGCTCTTCAGGTTTGCCCTCCTTAACCAACAGCCTGTTTTTCTTCGTGTCCGCCGGCTCAAAATACTCAAGACTCGTTGCAGCAAGGTCATGGGCAAAATAAGTGGAGTAGGCCGTTATAAAGTGTATTCGGGAATGCTCATCAATCCATGCATAATTGCCCTCTGCGTTCATTCCTTTATCTATTACAACCGTAAGACGTTCCTTTGTTTTATCCAGACCACATACAATGCCGAACATCTCATCCATGACGGCTTCAAACTGGCGGCTGTCATGAAGATTTCCAAGATAGACACAGTAGTACAAGAGCAACCGGCTGCCACGGGCAACCAATAGCCCCAAACCAATTTGACGAAGCTGATGCCGTCCGGCTTTATTCTTGCCCCGCCGGGCGAGTTCCGACCGTGTATGGCTGGCTATAAGGGTGTAATAATTGGTTGTATCAAACAGAAGACAGTCTGAATCCGGGGATTCAAGCTCCCACAGCCGCTCAAAAAACCTGCGGGCTATTTCCCCAAGTGACTCCTCGGATACCCGATCCCATTTCTCCCAATACCGCTGACTGGTGAGTTCGTTAATGTCCACTGGTCGAATATGTTGTATAGCTGTACCTTCATACCACTTTGTCATCTTATTCTTGCTGACTGATTCGCTCATTCTATTCCATACACAGTAAAGGAAATATTCCCCTACTGATGGGCCTGTCTCACGCTTGCCTTTGGGGATGATTTCATCAATCATTCCGGCTAAATCAATATCACGGTCAATTTGTTGAGCAAGCCATAATGCACCAAATTCCTCTACTCTGAGCTTAACAGCCCCTTGTCCTTGTCCGGAAGCCAAGCCGGCGGTACGTTCGGGTGAACCGATATATACCTGGGAGATAACCTTTGGCTTGCCGGCAACGCGTGCAATTTCGCGGACATAGAGGTAGGGTCTTCCTTTTTTCTTCTTGATATGGAAATGTGCCATGCATTAAGTATACATAGTAGGGTCTCCCATTAAAAGGCCCTTTGTCAAGCAAAAAAGACCCCTGCAAGAAACTTTTCAAACAACTCTGCGGCAGTATCGCAGAGTTGTTTCCTTTCCTTTTCTTTTACCATTACGGTTATATCCGTTTCTTATTTTGC
>WFVK01000260.1 GCA_015491705.1 Nitrospirota bacterium
CAGTTCTTCCTGGGCACAAGCACTGTTGAAGACATCGATGAAAAATCAAGGCTGCCTTATACCGCGGGGGGGGAGTTTTTCGCCGACCTGACATTTGAACACGCGCTGAGGAATTACAGGGAAGACGCCACAACATTCAATAAGTCCCTCCTGCTTGTCAGCGGCACTGATTTCCTGTGGTACTGTTTCTATGCCTTTTATCTGAGCGAGGGACACCCCGATTTCGACCCGGTGAGCATTACCAGGGAAACCGGTATATCCAGGGATACGCTCTTTTTCACCGTCATGGCAAAGACGGCGATAAACGCCTACAGGGTTTATTCAGGCACTGACTATGTCATACCTTACGTCAGCGTCGACAGGTATTCCGCATCGATGAATCTTGCAATACCATTTAATATCGATA
Source organism: Nitrospirota bacterium (assembly GCA_015491705.1). Classification (GTDB taxonomy): domain Bacteria; phylum Nitrospirota; class Thermodesulfovibrionia; order UBA6902; family UBA6902; genus JAADFS01. The sequence goes on from WFVK01000260.1 coordinate 407, forward strand.
GCTTCATCATGGAGGCATTTTCACGGAACCGGCCCTCTGAGAGGAATAACGTAGTAACCCGGGGAGACCGCATATTTGCCGATGAGCATTGACTCCATTGTATTGAGCTTGTCCTCATCCGGCATGAGCTCCAGTTGCATATCCATAACTCCGTCCGTTATGCTGCCCCTGAGTCTTGCATAGCCCTTTTCACCTTCGAGGTTTATGGAGCTGATTGTTATGCTGTTTCCTTCAACCGATAAGGCCCCCTGAAGCCTGCGGAATGTATTTAGAAGGGGGATAACAGAGGCGGAATCATCAATGTTAAGGTCCGGAACCTCAAAGATTACATGCACGGATCCGCCCCTGATCGTGATCTCGGAAGAGACCCTGCCTTTTATTTCAAGGCCGAAGCCGGCCAGATACGGGATTGCATCGAGCTCGGCACGGTCGATGATTATTTTGCCTTCAACAGGGAGTTTCAGGATGCCGTTTACGTCCCCGGTTCCGATCTTTCCGTTTATTGCAAATGCAAGCCTGCCGCCGGCCAGATAGCGGGGTGTAAGGCCGCCTGAAAAATCGGTGATGCGCAGCGCGGGCCTGTCATCTATTTTCAGCTCAACGCTGCCGGCATGCAGATTGAAGAGAATCCCCTTCCTGAAGTCCTCAACAGAGAGACTCAGGCTGCCGTTGCCGGCCCTGGCCATGGAATCCGCGAGCATATCCTGTATCACCTTATCCGGTATCGCAAAAAACCATACGAGGATTGCAAACACGGGGATACCCGCGGCTATGTACAGGACAGCGCGGAACCTCCTCATAAAGTCTCTACTCCCTGCGGGCGTGGGATGGCGGGTGTACGGATATTTTTCATGCCTTGCTCAGAAGAGAGACCGTCAGTTTCAGGATGAATTTATCGGGGTCCTCGAATGTGGTCTTTATCTCCGCGCTTTTTATTTTCATAGGCAGGGGCGAGTTCTCGATCCTGTAGAGAAGATTGACTATGCTGTTGAGGTCTGTATCGCGTATCTCGAGTTCCGCGTTATCCTCTGTAAATACATTGACTTTATTCTTTTCCAGCGGCTTTATGACACTGGCCTTGAGTCCGAGAGACTTGAGTGTCTGCTCCAGGGCGGATACGACGCCCTTTGTTTTCCTCAGGCCTATCTTTTTCTCTTTGGACTCAACCATGGTCTTGATCCTGTCAGCGTCTCCGGCGAGTGATGCGATCTCTGTCAGCCGTGCCCTCAACAACCCGTTTTTTCTTTCAAGACTCTTTACGTAAACGGATGTCGTTATCGTGAAGACGAGGGCGGCCACCGCCGCCAGCAACAGCCCTATCAGGGTCTTATCGGGAAACATTGTCTTTAACGGCCGCGTCATACGGACTTCTCCTGCATGATGATCGTAAAGCTTATTTTTTTGTCCTCAGACGTACCCGAGTCCATGACCCTGACACCTTTGAATTCCGCTGAAAGAGAATTTTTGAACGCCTCGACTTCCTCGAAAGAGCCTGCTGTGCCCTTTACCATCAGATTCGTTCCGTCGGCGCTGAGTTCATAAAGCGTAATGCCGCTGCCTTTAAGATCCGCGATGCTGCGCAGTATGTCGAGCAGCGGGATACCGGCAAGGGCTTCCTTTTTCTTCATCAAGAGATTCATGTTTCCCCTGAACTGTCTCCCGGCATCGATTATTTTTTTGTCTTCCGGAAATACGCTGCGGTATACGGCGTTTATTCTCTCCCGGAGCATTTTGTGCTCTTTCTCCAGCGACATCAGGCGGATCATCGAAGCGGCACCGAGCAGTGCCAGGAGAATTATGACAAGCACTGCGCTAAGCCGGAGCTTTTTTCTGAACCGCTCTATGTCCCCCTGGTAGGACAGTTCATCCCGGCGCAGGTTGATTGTAGGGTTTGAGAGTTCCTCACCCGCGGCCCCGGCCCTGGCCTCCATGCCGGTGACGGACTCCTCAAGGATGTTTTCCACCGCTCCCCCGGCGAGCCGCAGGTCGAGAGAGGTAACGACCCTCGGTTCAACGCCTGCCGAGGAAAACATATCGATTATCTCGCGCAGTTTGGCCTTTTCGATACACACGGCCAGGACCCTGCCGCCGTTGCCGGAATGGTTCATGACAATGTGGTCGATCGAGTAATCATTGACACTTCCGAGCAGCAGCCCTTCCAGTTCATAAGCAAGCGTATCCCTTATTTTATCCCTGTCGGAAAAGGGAAAATCATGCTCCCTGAGCGCCAGAAAGCTCAGGGGGATGCTGAGATATATATTTTCGATTCCGTTTTTTATCAGTGATGTCAGGACGGACGGCGTCAATTCCCCGTCCAGCGGTGAGGAAAGGCTCTCGATAAGTCCCGCCTCCTCCCCCCGCTTGTCGTCGAATATATAGAGATTTATTTCTCTGTCCGTCCAGTCGAAAAACGCCGTTTTCAATTATCCCTCTCTCCAGAAATAGATATTGCCGGATGTATCCATGACACTCTCGATGACCCTGGTGATCTCATCCACCCTTGCCGTGGAGATTATCCTGAAACAGGAACTTCTGCTTTCGATCTTCCCGATGAGCAGCATTCCGGTCGCCTCCATTCCCGATACCCTCTGTACATAGGACGGCTCTTTAAAAGGCGTGTCTTTCCTGTAATCAATGATCCTTTTTGCAAGGGTCCCGGTAATGTCCTTGTGCAGGCTGACAAGTACAGGCAGGTCAGCGGTGTTAATGTTTATCTTGCCGTCTCCATATACCGTAATATACGGGCTGATTTTCCCGAACGTGCCCTGATCCATGCCTTGTATCAATTTTAATTCATCAATCGACCAGAGAAAAGTGTTTTTTGCGGCGTCCTCCGAGCCGGGGAGTCTGGGCTCACTGTCCGGGTCTATCCAGTCTGCGATTATCAGGGCCAGATCAGAATTAATATTAAGGTATTCAAAGAGCTTTTTCAAGGATGAGAGGGCATCATCGTTTGTCAGGCCGTTCTGCCGGATTATACTGTTGATGTTGAATCTTGAGTTTTCATCTTCGACTTTAATCACAAGTGCGGTATCAGGACCGAAGTCCATTGTAACGGGCAGCACGGCCTCCCGCACATCCGTATATGAATATTTCCTTAGCTCCCTGAGGTACCGCGAGCTGAGCACCTGGCCTGACCTGGCGACAAGCGAGGCCTTCTGGGCATTGCCCCAGTTCGACAATGAAGAAGAGTCGATATAGACATTATAGACAAAATCCACCACGAGCCCCACGAGGATGCTGACAATCAACAGGGTGATTATAAGCGCGGAGCCGCCTTCATTCGCCAGCAGATATTTAATGTTACTGTTCATAACCTCCTGCCCACTTTCGGCCTGGCATATTCCGTAAGTTTTACCATCCTTCCGTTGTCATCGAATTCTATGGTTACCCTGACAACATCCGGCAACCGCCCAGTATCCGCAGTGTTCCATGTCTTCACCCACTTGTTATTAAAAAGGGTTTCAACGGTAAAGCCTTCAATACCCCCGATAATCTCCATTGTATAGCCCTTTGAAAGGCTCAGCGGCGGGGTTTCCGTCTTTTTAAGGTTAAGGCTCCCATTTTCTTTCTCTACGTAATACGAAACGGTCTTGGGATTGTTCCCCCTGAAAGAATATGCCGTCAGTTCCAGGGACGATGTATTCCTTCCGAATATATCCCTGTCCCTGATCACGAAGGCCGCTTTAACCGCCGCCTCATCGCCTGTATCATCCCCGGCCCGGGGATTCTTCAGCAGGGCGGCCTCGATTTCCCGCCTCATGATGTCCAGGGCCGTCCTTGCTTCACGGTACTTAAGGGACACATCGTCGAATCTTCCGGCAGCGCGCTGAACCGAAAAGAATGAGCTGTACAGGGCCCCGAGCACTATGGTCAGCAGGGCGAGGCTGATAAGGACTTCAATAAGTGTGAAGCCCTTCATGTCCGAATTTGAGAGACGATATAACCGTTTCATGGATTTGAAATTCCTTTTTTGAAGGCAAGCTCGATGAGGGTGACCTTTTTATCGTCTCCCCGTATAACGGTTTTCAGCCTGACAATTTCGGAATCTCCAGAACTCAGCACCCTGTTTTCATACCTGAAACCGGTGTTTTCAATGGCACCGCTGGAATTTTCCTGTGTCTCCTCAAGCTCGTACATTTTTTCCTTTGCCATCAGGTACATCTGCGTTGTGACAGTGTTTTCGTACATGATACCGGCATGGTAATTCACCGTGTGGAGTATTACTGTAACAGTTATCCCGATGATCGCAAGCGCGA
>WFVK01000261.1 GCA_015491705.1 Nitrospirota bacterium
ATGCACTTATTGATGAAGAATCACAATCGGTCAGGAGATTCATCCTCAGCCTCACCACCCTTTTCGGCGAGAAGGCCGCGGCCGAGGCGGTAAAACGCCTTGACGACGGCAGGTGGTTTGTCCAGAGAAACATGCTTTTTATCCTGAAAGAGTGCGGCAGTAAAGAGACCCTCAGAAAGGTCAGGCCCTTCTGCAATCATAAAAATCCCAAGGTCAGCTTTGAGGCGATAAAATGCCTGCTCAGCACCGGGGATAATTATGCGACCGAATCTCTCAGGGGATATCTGAGAGCGGAATCCAGGGATCTCGTGATGAGGGCCGTTGCCGTTGCAGGGGCCTTCAAGGTGAAAAAGGCCGTTCCTGACCTGATCAACCTGCTCAGAAAAAAAACCTTAACCGGCTTTGACTTTGAAGACAAGGCGTTTATTGTAAAGGCCCTGGGGCAGATAGGAGACCCCGCTGCACTGGAGACACTGCGGAATATTCTTTCATCAAAGACCCTCCTGTTCAAGGGCCCTCTGGAAAAACTGAAAGAAGAGATACGCAGAACACTCAAGAATTATCCACCGGACGCGGTCCGGGACATTATAGGGGCTTATGGAAAAGCTGAATAATTTTATATCGGTTCTCATGGTTGCCATATCAAACTGCTCGCTGTACTCAAAGGGGCATGCCTCCTTCGATGATTTAGCCGTAAAGGCCCTTTCAGCGCTTGAAGAGGCAATGAAGGAACGGCTTGAGATAATGATAATAGATAATGACCTCGTGGTAAACGGCACGCCCATAAGGAAGGTCGGCCTTCACGGGAGCAACCTCATGAAGCGTCTCAGGAGGAAAGGCATCTCGCGTGTTGATTTTCTGAAGGGCATCTCCCTCAATGAGATCAAACAATTCATTATCGACATCGCGGAACCCGGCAAGGGGTTGAAGACATACCCGCATATCAGGACAGGGGCCGTTGATGTCAGACTGGGAGGGATGACGCTGCGCACTGACATTGACCTTGATTTCGACATAAACGGCCTGTCCTATTCTCCTAACGAGGAGCTTGAAAAAGTCAAGGATGTCTTTCATTCGGCCTCCCCTTTCAAGAAGCTCAATATAGCGGGGCTTGAGGAGATAGTGGTCCACTTTATTGCAACCTTCAGGAAAGAGGCCAGAATACTCAAGTACCTGAGTCCCGTGAAGTCATACAGCGAATATACCTACACGCATGCCACCAATGTTACGGTCCTTTCAGTGTTTCAGGCGGAATCCCTCGGTATAAAGGATGACCTCCTGCACGAGATCGGTGTGGCCGCCCTCCTGCACGATGCTGGCAAGCTGTTTATCTCACGTGATATACTGGAGAAAAAGGGGCCCCTTGATGAGAAGGAATTCGAGGAGATAAAAAAGCACCCGATGTACGGCGCAAAATATCTCGCCAAAATGGACAACCTCACCCGGCTTGCACCCATCATCGCATTCGAGCACCATATGCGGTACGACGGCTCCGGCTATCCGCAACCCCGCATCAACGGAAGAAAACAGCACATATGCAGCCAGATCGTCGCCGTTTCCGATTTTTTCGACGCCCTCCGCAGCCGCAGGCCCTACAGGGCGAGCATGAATGTAAAGCAGATATTTGCGTTGATGAAAAAGGGCGCCGGCACGGACTTCAATCCATTCCTGGTGGATAATTTTATCAGGCTGCTGCAGGCAACGCTTGCAGACTGACAATGCCCCTTGCAGGGTCATAAAAAAACACCGGCGGCGATAGTGTTACGGCAGGCTCTCCCGCCGGTTCAGGCAAGCGCGGGGTTAAGGCAAGGCATTATACTGCATGGAGATAGCGCAGCCACATAAAGAATATATCCCGCCCCCATAAAAGTGTAACAAGGGCGCCTGACGCCAGGTACGGCCCGAAGGCTATTCTTCCTCCCCATTCCCTGCCTTTAAGAAGGATAAGCGAAACCCCCGTGAACGAGCCGAGGAGGCTGCCCAGAAAGGTCGTAAGTATCACACCTTTCCACCCGAGGAGACCGCCGACCATGGCCATCATCTTGATATCTCCTCCGCCCATTGCATCTTTTTTGAATATCGCCCTGCCCAGCACCGACAGGAGATAAAAGGAACCGCCCCCTGCCAGAAGGCCTGCAACGGATGCCCTGACCCCCAGCAGGTTCCCCTGTGCAAGGGGATCGGGAAGTATGGTGGAGCCTAAAACAACGGCAAGGGGGATACCGGGCAGGGTGATGCTGTTGGGAATTATCTGGAATTCAAGATCAATAAAAAAGATGACCACAAGGCAGGAGACGAATACCAGATAGACCGCCAGGACCAGTGGAGAGCCATAACCGTATTTATGGAGCAGGATGACATACAGGACGGCGTTGAGGAGTTCTATAAGGGGATACCTGGGCGGTATCTTCGCCCTGCATGACCTGCACCTGCCCCCGAGCAGGATATAGCTCAGCACAGGGATATTGTCATAGAATCTTACCGGCGCCCCGCACGATGTGCACCGGGAAGAGGGGCGTACCACGGATATGCCCCTCGGGAGACGGTATATGCACACATTAAGAAAAGAGCCTGTTACCAGGCCGAGGATAAAGATTATGATATATTGCATTACTTCGCGGACTTGTTCATATTCCCGGCCCTGCTCCTGTAGCTGTCGGCCGTCTCCCTCAGCTTCTTTATCTCTTCAAGCGCTTCCTCAATAATATAATCCCTGAATATATCCCTGCCCCCTGTTTCGTCTTTGTCCTTCAGTTCCGCAATCCTCCTGCCGATCTGCCGGTAAAGATCGTCCATCCTGTTTTCAAGCCTGCTGATTTCATAGAGAAGCTTTGCAGAGGAAGTCCCGGCCTTTGTCCTCTCGGCAACGAAGTTCGCCATCCATTTAACGCGTGTTATTCCTGTGGTCAGGTTTTTCCTTACCCTGTCTATGGTACTGTCTTCCATTTTATGTCCTCCTAACTCTTAACAAGCTCCAGCCTGCCCTTCCATCTTTTCAGCAGGGTTTCCCTGAGGAGGGGATGGCCGGCCAGGTCGGGTTCGGCATCTATTAAATTAAAAGCCTCTTTTCTCGCTGATTCAAGTATTTCCATATCCCTTATTATATTCGCAATATTCAGTTCGGGAATACCGGACTGCCGGGTGCCGAAGAAATCACCCGGCCCCCTTATTGACAGGTCTTCTTCCGCAATCCTGAATCCGTCGCCTGTGGATTCCATCGCCCTGAGACGCCTCCTCGCCTCCTCGCTGAACGGAGGATACGCCATCAGCAGGCAGTAGGAATCATAGCCGCCCCTTCCGATCCGTCCTCTTAGCTGGTGAAGCTGTGCAAGCCCGAATCTTTCGGCATGCACGATAAGCATGAGAGAGGCATTGGGCACATCTATGCCCACCTCGATGACCGTCGTAGCTACGAGGATGTCGATATCTCCCGACTTGAACTGCGCCATCACAGCCTCTCTTTCATCATGGCGCATCCTGCCGTGGAGAAGGCCTGTCCTCCTGTCATGGAAAATCCTCCTGAATGCCCCGGCCCCTTCTATGGCTGATTTGAGATCCAGCCTTTCGGATTCCTCGATAAGGGGATATACAATATAGACCTGCCTGCCCCGGGACAGCTCGGTCCTTATCAGAGAGTATATCATGTCTTTCTGCGACGGGAAAAACACCTTTGTGATAACAGGCCTTCTGCCTGCGGGCAGTTCGTCTATTATCGAGACATCGAGGTCTCCGTAGAGTGTCATCGCCAGTGTGCGGGGTATGGGGGTTGCGGTCATGATGAGCATATCAGGATTAAGTCCCTTGCTTCTCAGGGTGGCCCTCTGAAGAACGCCGAACCTGTGCTGTTCATCGATTATCGCCAGGCCGAGATTTCTGAATCTTATGCGTTCCTGGATAAGGGCATGCGTGCCGACGACAATCTGAACGGTTCCCGAGGATATGTCGTCGCCGTGCCTTTCCCTGGTGCCCGAGGTAAGCAGTGCGACCTTCAGGCCGAGGTCTTCAACCATTTTGTGTATGTTGATGAAATGCTGCTCCGCAAGCACCTCGGTCGGCGCCATCAGGCAGGCCTGGTAACCGTTCTCAACGGCTATGAGCATTGAGACGAGCGCAACCACCGTCTTTCCGCATCCTACATCACCGTGCACCAGCCTGTTCATGGGCACGGGCCTCTGCATATCCTCTCTTATCTGCGCGACAACACGCTTTTGGGCACCTGTAAGCTCGAACGGCAGGCCGTCTAAAAATTTGCGTGCAAGAACGCCCCGGTCACTGAAGCTGATCCCCTTTTCAATTGTCTCCCTTTTTTTCAGGAGCGCGAGACCGAGTTCCAGCAGGAAAAACTCATCAAACACAAGGCGCCTGTGCGCCGGGCTTACACCTTTGTTCAGGGCACCGACATCACTGCATTCTTCGGGGAAATGCGCCTCCCTGACAGCCCGGGACAGGGGCATCAGGTCATTTCTTTCACGTATATCCCGGGGGAGGTAATCTTCAATGAGGGAGGAATAGATGCTTGATGTGTTGAACATGAGAGTCCTGAGCTGCCTGGGCGATATGCCCTCGGTCGTCCTGTAGACAGGCACAATCCTTGAGGTATGGATAAACCTGTCGTCCTCCGCGAGCAGCTCAAAATCCGGGTTCTCCATTTC
>WFVK01000262.1 GCA_015491705.1 Nitrospirota bacterium
ATTACCCGGATGCCGGAACCGTATACTATTTCTTTCCGGTTCTGTTCTGCTGTCTGGTATTTTGGGGAATATTTGAATTATATCGGGCAAAAAAGCGTCTTAGAGGACAAAAACAAAAACAGGTACAGTATTTGTTTGCCGCCCTCCTTATTGGTTTCACAGGAGGATCCACCACATTCCCTCTTGTATTCGGTATTAATTTATATCCTTTCGGAACCATCGGCGTTGTAATACTTGATATTATTTTCCCTTACACAATCATAAGACATGAGCTTCTTGACATAAAAATATTTATCAGCAGGGGTGTGGCAAGGCTGGCCGCCTATCTCTTTCTGATAACGGTGTATCTGAGCCTGTACGCCATATTCTACAAGGTCATCGAGCCTTATCACGTACTCTTTACCGCATTTATAACACCGCTTTTTTTTATTACGGCCCTGGAAGTCTATCCGTTTATCAGGAACAGGATACAGACCATCCCGGATGCAATACTGGTGAAATCCCGCTATGACCTTGATGATGTAAAAGAGCGGTTCTCAAGGGACATGGAGAGTGTCGTCAGTCTCGAAGACTTCTTCGCGGCAATGGATTCCTTCTTCCGCGGGATCGACTTGTATCCCGTGTCATTTTATCTCCCTGACAATTTCGGGGAGATGAGGGCTCCCCCGCGCAGCTATCTGAGATGGGATATGAAAATGAAGAAAGCAGGCAACGGACGGAAGATCGACGGGGAAATGCAAATTATCAGACAGGCGCTCAATGCACCTGCAGCGGTCTTTTACGACAGGGCCGACGAAACGATTCAGAAAGAACTCGACCGTCTCGGGTCCGACTGTGTTATACCCATTGTCTTTAAGGCGGAGCTTTTATGCCTGATAGTTATATCCGCGGAGAGGATAAAACCCGTCAGGTATACATCTATTGATGAGGCACTGTTTCTGCTGATCTCCAGCCGGATAGTCAGCGTATTAAACCGGCTGCGCCCGTATGAAAAACTCCAGTCAGATTACGAGAAGAGCCGCAAACTGGCTGAAGAGGCCCTTATTCATAAACAGTATACACAGGTCGCCAGGCAGATAGCCCATGACATCAGGAATCCCGCGGGCGCCATGATGCTCCTGACACAGCAGGCCCGGAAAATCGTAGGCGCAAGCGAGTTTAAAGGCAGGGAAAACGTCCTCGAATACCTCGATGACATCATCTATGATGCAGGCCGTATTACAAGGACCGCTGATACCTGCCTGAAATACGCCTTTGCAGACCCGGGTGATAAAACAGTCATCGAGAAAAAAAGCCTCAATGTCAACGAACTCCTCGAAAAAAACATAAACCTGCTCAAAGGCAAGGGCCTTGTCCAGCAGATCAAAATAGTTTCCAGGCTCCACGACGGCCTCCCCGAGATCACAGGCGAGCCCCTGCGCCTTAGCAGGGCATTCTTCAATCTCCTTCTCAACGCGATCCAGGCAATGCCCGGCGGCGGCAGAATCACGGTTACGTCTTCACCGGGCAGGTTTGTGCAGCCGGGCACCGGCATTGAACGCCGGAGCGTAAAAATCGAGATTGAAGACACGGGGCCCGGAATTGAAAAGGACAACATGGAGAAAATATTCGACCCCTTCTTTACGACCAGGCCGGACGGCTCCGGTCTGGGACTGTCTATTGTCTATGATATTGTAAAGAAGGTGCATAACGGTCTCGTGGAGGTGGAATCCGGGCCGGGCCGGGGCAGCAGGTTTACAATTCACCTCCCCCTCCCGGAAACAGGTTAGGCTCCAACAGGGGATTCAGCGAGTCGCCGGCTTCGGAGGGGACAGGTTGCAGACCAGCCAGTCCAGGAGGTGCCCCGGGTCGATATCCATCGGCAGTTCTTCCTCTTCAGGATGTCCGCACTCCGCAAATGTGGGGAATATCGTATAAACCTGCCCGAGCGTAACCGGTGTCTTTTTCCGTACCGATGATTTATAGAAATCCACCAGCAGGTTGAGTCTCAGCTCAAAAGGGTGCACCGGACGCTCGCATGTGATTACCTCGCCCAGTTCATTGAGATATTTCTTCAGCACCTTTGTCCGCAGGGCCGCAGCCACGCTTTTCAGAAGCCTGTTTTCGAGAAAGGGCTTGGTTAAAAAGATACAGGCACCCTTGTGCAGGGCCTCCACTGCAATGCCGGTGACGTTGTGGGCAGTAACAACCACCACCTCGGCCCCGGGCAGCCTCTCCCGGAGCATCGGCAGCAGGTCTATGCCGCTGTAATCAGGCATTACAATGTCCAGCAGTATAACGTCGATATCCCTGTTTTCTCCGGCGAGCTTCAGGGCCGCCGTGCCGCTGCTGGCATCCAGAACCCTGTAGTAATCCATCAGGGCCAGGCGCGTTCCCTTGCGGAATGTCCTGTCATCATCCACGATCATGACGGTCGCCTTATCTTCTTCACTCTGCCTTAAAGGCGTCCTGTGCAGCCTGCTGATAAATTCTTCATAAGTGATGTCCTCTTTGCGGGGGTGCAGGATATAATGCATTTCATGGGATTTCAGCATCCTTCCCTCGATGCTCATCTTAGCCATGAGGTGACGTATTATCCTCAGCCTCCTGGAGAAATTCCGGCTGGACAGAATAGCCCTTTTCTCGCAATAGGCCCTTATCTTCTTCAGCCTGCTGGCTTCATCCGCAGCAAGTTCTATCAGTGCATTGACTTCCTTTTCGTTCAGGGGTTCATGAAGGTAATAAAAGGCCCCCTCCTCCATCGCGGCTACAGCCTCATCGGTATTGTCCTGCTGCGTGTAAACAATGATCTCCAGCAACGGCGCTGCATCGAGAATCTGCCTGATAAGCCTCAGTCCGGGCATGTCATCAACGCGCATATTCATTAAAACGATCTCGACGTTGCCCTTTTCCTTTTTTATGAAAGACAGCGCATCCCGGCCGTTGATAAGCCCGACAATCTCATATTTCCCGGGCAGCATAGAAGATAAGCTGCCCGCCCTTTCCACAGAACTGTCGACGATTAAAATTGATTTTCTATCACTCTTTCGCGAGCCCATTCCGATCCTCCTGTGAAACTATATCATAATCACGGCCCTCACAACAACGCCGTGTCCCGCTGTGCAGCACCGGTTTCCCCTGCGGCCGCATAAAAACACCCGCGCCGGGCGGCAGAGGCGGACGGTTTTGCGGCAGGTTCTCCTGCCTGCTTATGCAACGTTTAAGATTAAGCATCTATAAAGACGGTGCAAATTCCCGGCTGAGGTGTTTGAACAGGGTAATCCTTGTGCCTTTTGCTGTTTTTTCAACACTTAAATCATCTATATATTCCCTTAAATAACCGCTGTCATCATCTGTAAGGGCTATATTCTGCCGGGGAGTCGTGATCTCTATGGAAAAGATATTCTCCTTTAATCTGAATTCAAGGTGATAACTCTCTGAAACGCCGCGGTCCCTTGCAAAAACGTCCGTGAACAATTCGATAAGGGCGATCTGTACATCTCCTGCCGCTTCCATCGGAATATCAAAGTGTAGGGCGATCTGCTGAAGGGATTTAAGGGCCACCAGTTCCGACCGCGGAGCAGGAGGGATTGTTATATCAAAAGACGGCGCTGCGGGTTTCCTTGAACTTACGCCTTTATCCCCTGTTATCAGTTCCCTGACCCGGCCCTCGGGATCCCCGAGTATCTCCCGGTGATACAGCACCCTTATAATATCGGAAAGTATCCGGTCATCGGCAGGCCCCATACGGCTGAAACCGGTCTCGACCGCGCCTGAACAATGAAGAACATCCATGATACGTTCAAGTTTATCAGGCTCCATGGAAAGCGAGCCGGGAAGTTTCACCATATCAATATCAGTGCCCGCATCACCGGTGCACAGGTGATGCAGAAGATGAAGGGCATGGGCCCGCAAGTCAGGCGGTATATGTATCTTCAGCATCGTCGTCCAGTACCTGTAAAGCTTTCCCCTTGTTATTTCATCAAAATATACATCCCGGAGATCCTCTCCGGAAAAATTCCTGCCCGCCTGCCGGGCTGCCTGGGCAAGGCTTTTAATATAGAAAGGATTACCGCCGAATGTATCAATAAGTCCGGTCGGTTCCTCTCCTGCATTCAGGCCGTACAATTCACACAGGGTTCTGAAAAAACCTGCCGCCTCATTCCTGTCGAGGCCGGGCAAATTTATTAATTCAATACACTTGCCCAGTGATGATTCTTCAAAAAACATCCTGTTAAGCACAGTCATGGAGCCCGAGAAGATATGAGGGGTGTATCTTGAGCCGAGAACATTTTCAAATTGCAGCCAGAGATTTCCGCTGTCGCCGGGGACAAGCCCGTAGAAGTCTTTTGCCCTGTGGAAATCATCCAGGATTACCAGAACAGGCATACCATTGCCCAGATAACAGCGATAGGGGACGGAAACCGCATATGAAAAAAGTCCTGGCGGGTCGCCTGTTGCGCTGATCCGCGAGTAATTTTCCATAATTTCAACGGCCCACTCCGCTCCGCAGCCTTTTGCAAGCTGCATTAAATCTTCAGAAGAATAATACACGCCTGTATCTATCAGGGAATGGTCCTTTTTCAGGTATGCAAGGCTCTGGATTATGAATTCGCTTATATAATCTTCTGAAAACCCGCGTGCAGAGATATGTGATGTATCTACCGTATAAAAAAACGGTATGACATAGTTATGTTTCCAGAAAAGATTGTTATACAGATGCCTGAGAAGCTCGGTCTTGCCGGTGCCGGATTTTCCCGACAGGAAGATATCGCCTGCATCCCCGGCCAGGGCCTCTGAAGCCACTCCCTTAAGAACCGCAAGTTCGTTATTCCTGCCAAAAAAAGTTTTTGCAGTAAATGTCTTCAAAGGCATGGCCAACTTATCGAATTGCTCAGAGTCAACCGTTAACCTTTACAGCGGCATTAAAATATCGATTATGGTGCAGGAGAAACCCGCGGTTTTACGGCAGGCTATCCTGCCCGCTTAAGCAACATTAAGGTCAATTGGCAATTGCTACAGGCACACTATCCTGTTCCCTCCGCCCTTTTTAGCGAGATAAAGCGCCTGGTCGGTTCTTTCAATAAGCTCCATTATTGATGATGCGTCATCAGGATAGGTGGCAAGCCCCATGCTGACAGTCAGGGGTATTTCAATACGGTACTGACCTAATGCCCTGTCGATCTTTTCCTTTAACCGGTTGGTAATCTGTATGGCGTCAGTTTTAGCGGTCTGGGGGAAGATTACAACGAACTCATCACCGCCGAATCTCGCGGCTATATCTATCGTCCTGAGCGATCCTTCTATGACATCGGCAAGGGACTTCAGCAGGTTGTCCCCGGAAATATGGCCGTAAGTGTCGTTGTATTCCTTGAAACCGTCCAGATCGAACATCAGGAAACTGAAAGGGTGTTTGTATCTGTTGTAACGCGTGATCTCCTCGGAGAGCCTGATGTTCAGGTAACGGCGGTTGTAGATCCCGGTCAGGGGGTCGGTTATCGACAATTTTTTGAATTCCTCCGTCTGACCGAATAACATGCTTCTCTCTACTGCAACCACGGCATTGCTGATAATAGACTCTATTAAATTCAGGTCTTCCTCATTGAAGATTCCGCCCCCGCTCTTATCGGACAGATTGATGACACCTCTTACTTTGCCGTGAAGATTCAGCGGCACGCTGACAAAGGACTTTGTCTTAAAACGGGGTCTGTTCTGCCGGCAGAATCTCGGGTCTTTTTCTATATCCCCGACAACGAGCGGACCTCCGCTGTCGATCACAAGCCCCGCTATGCTTTCCCCTTTCTTAAGGCGCATTTTTTCCTTCACCGTATCATCAACGGATTTCTTCGCCTCTACGACAAGCTCGGAGGTCTCATCCTCAAAAAGCATTAATGACCCCTTTTCAGCGTCAAGGAGCTCCGCGGATTTCTCAAGAAGGGTCTTCAAAAGCACGTCTCTGTCCAGGATGGAGATTATGGTTTTCTGAAAGTCCGACAGGGAAGCCAGCATCATCGCCGCCTTTTTATTTCCGGCGGCTTCTTCACGAAGGTCATGATTTTCAAGATTGAGATGTATATAGTCCCTGAACGCATTCATAATCTTCATATCTTCACGCGAAAATATCCTGTCGAAAATCCAGAGCACTATTATTATTTCGCCCCTGGAGAAGACGGGAAAAAAATATGAGGAATCTATTTCGCTCAGCGGGCTGTGGCCCGCGATATTCTCCAGGTTCTCGGTAAATACCGCTGATTCCGTATTGAGCATTTCCGAGATAACGGGATTGTCCGCCTCAAGATAAAAATCCGCGGTGATATCTTTATACCTTCCGGTACTGTATGCGGCCCTGTAAGTCGAGCTTCCGTGGTCCAGCACCAGGAGGACACCCGAGGTATAACCAAAAATAAATTCGACAGCGTCAAGTATATATCTGTACATTAAATCCGGTTTCCCGGACAATGTCCTGAATGTCGCGCTGTCAAAAAGCGATGTCATACGAAGAAGTTTTTCCTCAATCCGGTACTTTTCCTCAAAGCTGTTCAGCAGGCTGTTTACCGACAGATTTACATACCCGGCAACGGTCTTTACATGATCTTCACCTGGAAAGTCCAGTGGTATGGCTACCGGGATCCTGGAAAGCTTATGCTCCTTGACAATCCTGAGAAATTCAAGCAGGTCATCATAATTGACAAAACCTCCCCTCCCTGCAATCAGCGCCCTCTCGCCGAACCGTTCCACGGAAATGACAAAATTTGTCAAACCCGCCCTGCACCTGAACGTTACCGGTTCATCCGCGCCCGCGGAGTCTGTTATTGACTTCCTGCAGGAATCCGGACAGCCCAGTTTAGCCAGGCGCGCTTCTTTTATATACCGGCATAAGGGGAGTTCTCTTGTGGCGAACAATTCGGCGCCGGCCTCATCATAAACACTGAACTCAAAATTCAGCGTCCTGGCAAGGCTGCGAAAATACTCAGCCCACTTATCTGAGGTAAACAGGCGAACCAGTGTCATATTTTCCTGGGTACAGCTATCTATTATGCCGAATACAGGATGATTCTTTAGCTTTGCCGGTATCATATGATGTAAGCATGGCTTGTAAGGACGATGTCAGTATCGGGAAGATGGCGATACCAAGGCAACATATTTTTATGCAAAAAACAAGCCAGACTGCAACTCCTTGATTTCATTAAATTTTAGAGCAGTTACCGCCCCTCAATGTGTAAAATTATATGACACATAGCTATTGCCTGCATGAACAGTTAACAACTTTTGCTTAAAAATTAAAGCGGATAGCAATGTAATGTTATTTTACAAATATCTCTCCCCTAAAGTCAGATCCGGATGGATCGGCTGCAATAAAACAAGAAATGATAAAACTGACGTCAGCACGGCTCACAAACAGGGGGTTTCATCACAACTTCTTGCTCTTATTGATTCATTATAAATAAATCGAAAATAAAAAATATATAATAAATTCAATAAGTTAGCTGTTTTGCTAAAGAGAGAACGCCACGCTTTCAAAAGGATAACATTTCAAAAAGAATTAAATCAACAC
>WFVK01000263.1 GCA_015491705.1 Nitrospirota bacterium
ATGAAATATAAGCCAATAAGAGTTACACTGAGTTTTTTTGTAATTTTAACGCTTGCAAGCTTTTTCTATTACGGGTGCGGGGGGGAAGAAAAGGTATCGTCCGTAGCGCGGAAAAGGCCTGTTGCAAAACCTGTCGCAAAAAAGGCCGGGAAAAAAACCGACAAGGCATTACAGGCTGAAGAAGAGGCGATCCGGGCCGCATTGAAGCAGGAAGGATATGTATATCAGCGGAGAGGCCGCCGCGATCCGTTTACGCCGCTTATCATGCCGCTGAAAAAGCAGAAAAAGGATAAAAGCAAAATCGGCACGATTGAGGGTTATGACCTGAATGAATTCGCACTGGTGGCTATCGCCAAAAAGGGAAAGGAATACTATGCCCTTCATGTTACGCCTGACAACAGGTCTTTTACGGTAAGAGAGGGCGATATCATCGGCATGAACAACGGCAGGGTCAAGGAAATAACAAGCGATAAAATACGGATGGTGGAATATATAAAAAATTATAAAGGAGAATTAAGGCCCAGGCAAATAATCTTGGAGTTTCATAAAGGAGAGTAACATAATGAAAATCAGAAAATATTTTTTATTGTTTTTGGTTTTATTGATATATAATCTCCCGGCACGTGATGTTCAACCGGAAGAACCGCCGGCATTAAAGTCAGAGATTACCGGCATAGAGGTAGCGGATATTGACGGTACTACCGAAATCAGGATAGACAGCACATCATCCTTTAAATATACGATATACAAACAATCCGATCCGTACCAGGTCGTGGTTGATCTGCAGGATACGGATCTTGGTAAATTTACAGAGAAGATGATCATCGATGATGCCGGTGTCCGTGAGATAATACCTTCGTATGATGAAGAGAAACCTGATATTGCAAGATTGAAGATATTCCTTACCGTGCCGGCCGACGTTGAACCGATGTACCGCGGGAATTCGCTTGTTCTCGCCTTTGACAATCCAGATTACGAGGAGTCGGCATTTACGGCACCCGGTACAATATATACGGATGAAGAGAGCGGGACACAGGAAGAGGCAACCGCGCCTCCGGCGCCTGGAAGGGGGGAGCCTGCGCCGCCCAAAAAATACACGGGCGAAAAAATATCCATTGATTTTCAGGATGCCGAACTTATACATGTTTTCCGGCTTATAGCGGATATAAGCGGTTATAATATCGTGGTCAGTCCGGACGTCAAGGGTAAATTTTCCATGAGGCTGATAGATGTTCCATGGGACCAGGCGCTTGACGTGATCCTGAGAAATTACGGCCTCTCAAAGAGCGTTGAAGGCAATATTATCAGAATAGCCCCCACATCGGTACTTGCCAGGGAAGAGGAGGAAATCGCCAAGGCAAAAGAGTCCCAGGAAAAATCCGGAGACCTCGTGACAAAGGTTTATCCGATCAATTATGCGGACGTCAATGATATAAAGGATGCCATAGAAAAGGCCAAGATACTTACCAAGAGAGGATTTATCAGCGTTGATGAGAGGACGACATCGGTGATTATAAAAGACGTTGAGAAAAAGCACCAGGAATATAAAAACCTCATCAGGACGCTTGATGTGGCGACCCCCCAGGTGAGCATAGACGCAAGAATTGTCGAAGTAACCACAAAATTCACTCAGGAGCTCGGTATACAGTGGGGAGGCCTCTTGAGGCCCACTCTCCAGACAAGAATCGCAGGCACGAGTCTTACCGTTGACAACGGTTTTTTTTCGTCGGAGCCGTTGCTGGTGAATCTCCCCGCCACTGTTGCCAAAGGCTCCGGCGGTTCAATAGGAATTGGCTATATCAGTTCCGGTGCGCTCAGGGCACTGGACCTGCAGCTTTCGGCAATGGAAACGTCGGGGAAGGGCAGGATAGTCTCCAACCCCAGGGTCATCACGATGGACAATCAGCAGGCGCGCATACTCCAGGGCAAGAAAATACCTTACGAGACCGTCTCTGATCAGGGGACAACGACGGCGTTTGTCGATGCCGCCCTGGAGCTGGTGGTAACACCGCATATCACCCCTGAGGGCACTATTCTTATGAACATAGACGCAAAGAAAAACGAAGCCAATTTCTCGCAGACATCTTTCAACAATGTCCCGACGATCGATACAAATGAGATATCGACACAGGTGCTGGTAAGAAACGGGGATACACTGGCACTCGGGGGGATTTTCAAGACCACTTCAAGCAAGGATGTATCTTCCGTCCCCCTTCTCGGGAAAATGCCTTATCTTGAATGGCTTTTCAAGAACAGGAAGACCGTTGATGACACAACCGAGCTTATAATCTTTATAACGCCGAGGATAATTAATAGATAAAGAACATAAGGCGGGTTCCGTATTTAAAGTTTTAGCCGCCTTATGACGAAACAGATAACAATGCACGTATTAACCTTGATTTCAGATAAACCGGCAGGTTCTCCCGCCCGCCGGCGGGATTGACTTTATGACACGCAAGGTTAAACACACAGGCATAAAATTATCGTGGTTCAGGAGGAATAAATGCTGAGGAGATATTTTATTGTAATATCGTTACTACTGAGTTCCGTTTTTGTAATGCAGGGCTGCGGCGGTTATGATTCGCCGCCTGAGGACGGCTCCATCACCATTAGTCCGTCAAGCATCAAAATAACCGATGCAAGCGGCCCTGTAGAGACCGACAGGGAACAGTTTCTGATTGTGGTTAAGGATGCCAACGGTATTCCGCTGAATAATGTGGAAGTGGTGGTTTCTTACCCGTGGGCCGTGCCGAGTCCTGCCGGCGTGGTGCAGTTATATGACGGCAGCAAGCCGGTGGATTCGCCGATGACTGTTATAACTGATGAGAACGGGGCCTATATTGTGAAATTCGATTATCAAAGAGGCGGCATTGAATATAAAGGTGATTTTCAGTTTACAGCAGGCTCTCTTTTCGGATCAGCCACATTTGAGGTTGAAACAGGTTCGTAGTTCCGGTCAATTATATGCCTCGCGACCCGGGGACAGGCAGCGGAATGACTCTTTCAGCCGGGCGGCTACACGGCAGACAGCCGGTTTAGATATAGGTCAGCCAGGATTTATAACCTCTCGCCTCTCCTTTTACGATCTTAAAAAACAGGCCCTGTAGTTTCCTGGTAAGGGGGCCGGGCCTGCCGTTTCCGATGAGCCTGCCGTCGACCTCCCTTATCGGGGTCACTTCAGCCGCTGTTCCCGTAAAAAAGGCCTCGTCCGATATGTAGAGTTCATCCCTTGTGAAATTAACTTCACAGACCCTGATTTTCTCTTTTTGCGCCATTTCAATTATACTTTTTCTCGTAATGCCTTCGAGGACGGAAGGAAGCGGCGGTGTCATCAAAACGCCGTCCCTTACTATGAATATATTCTGTCCCGTCCCCTCTGACACAAAACCGTTTGTATCCAGCATCAGAGCTTCGTCAAAACCGCTTGCAGCGGCTTCGCGTTTTGCCAGCGTTGAATTGACGTAGTCTCCGCAGGTCTTGCTCTTTGTCATCGTGACATTTACATGAAGTCTGGAAAATGAAGAGACCTTGACCCTTATTCCGTTTTTAATACCGTCTTCACCGAGATAGGCTCCCCAAGGCCATGCTGCAACAGCGGCCCTGACAGGATTGTCTTTCGGATACAGACCCATTGCACCATAGCCGATATAAATGATCGGACGTATGTAGCATTCCTTCAGCTTGTTGATCTTGACGGTGCCGGTAATCGCCTTTTTAATCTCTTCAGGAGAAAACGGCGGCTTTATATTCAGTATGTGACATGAGTCAAAGAGCCTGTCCACGTGCTCCTGCAGCCTGAACACGGCTGATCCCTTCCTGGTGCTGTAACATCTGATGCCCTCAAAGGCGCCGGTGCCGTAATGCAGAGTATGGGTCAGAATGTGAACGTTTGCATCAGCCCAGTTGACAAACTTGCCATCCATCCATATTTTTTTCGATTCAGTAATCATCGTTCCTCCCGCGAATTTGAATTAACTGGTTCATATTGCGTAAAGTCATTGTCTGATCAACCCGCTGTCATTTCGAACGAAGTGAGAAATCTTAACCCGTCGCAATATAAAGATTTCTCCCGCTGGTCGAAATGACGCAAGCTCAGGATTAGTTTCAAAAATCAGCTTCCGCAACAGATACTAACTATCTGATCAGCAG
>WFVK01000264.1 GCA_015491705.1 Nitrospirota bacterium
ATGTAACCGACATAGGCGGCATCAGGAGCAGGGAACCGGACAGCGGCCGCCGGGCCGATGAAAAAAGGCTGCTGTCACTCTTTAAAAAAGCGGAGGCATCCCCTGTGAGGTGCCCTGACAAAGAGGCGGAAGAACGGATAATCGGCAGGATCAACGAGGCCGTGGAAAAAGGCGACACCCTCGGCGGGGTCTTTGAGGTGGCCGTGCTCGGACTTCCCGTGGGGCTCGGCAGCTACGTCCACTGGGACAGGAGGCTTGAAGCGAGGCTTTCATATGCGGTCATGGGCATCCAGGCCATAAAGGGGGTGGAGATAGGCTCCGGCTTTGAGAACGCGGGGAAGCCCGGCTCAGAGGTCATGGATGAAATATATTACAGAAAACAGAAAGGCTTTTACAGGAAGACCAACAATGCCGGGGGCATAGAGGGCGGGATGAGCAACGGCATGCCCGTTATCGTCAGGGCCGCCATGAAGCCCATACCCACGCTCAGGAGCCCGCTCGCCTCGGTGGATATTATCACGAAGAAAAGGTTCAGGGCTGCATATGAGAGGTCGGATGCCTGCGCGGTGCCGGCGGCCTCGGTGATCGGCGAAGCGGTCACGGCCCTTGTCATCGCGGACAGCTTCATGGAAAAGTTCGGCGGTGACAGCATGGAAGAGATCAGGAGAAACTACGAAGGATACCTGAAACAGATAAGGGAGTTCTGAATGAAAATCGTATTAACCGGATTTATGGGAACCGGCAAGACTTCCGTGGGCATCGAGCTCGCCAGGAAGCTCGGATACCGGTTTATAGACACCGACGTGCTTATAGAAGAGCGGGAGGGCATGCCGATCTCGCTTATATTCAGGAAAAAGGGCGAGGACTATTTCCGGCGGGTTGAAGAGGCGGTGGTCAGAGAAGTCTCGCGGTTGAACAATGTGGTGATTGCCACAGGCGGAGGTGTGATCAAGAACGTGAAGAATGTGGAAAACCTCCGCGCAAGGGGCATCCTGGTATGGCTCAGGGCCGAGCCCGAGATCATCCTCAAGCGGGTCATGACCGAGGGCGGCAAGAGGCCGCTGCTTGACGTGGAAGAGCCCCTCGAGGAGATAAACAGGCTGCTTGCGGAGAGACTGGAGCTGTACCGGCAGGCGGACACATATGTTGATACCGATTATATAACCCCGCGGGAGACGGCCCAGGAGATCATCGAAGGGCTGGGGCTCGATGCGCAGAATGTTACCGTTGACCTCGGGGACAGGAGTTACGACATCCTCATCGGCAGCAGGCTGCTCGGCAGGCTCGGCCTCAGGCTCAAGGAGTTCAGGCCCACGAGGGTCGCTGTCATCAGCAACATGACGATATTTCCCCTGTACAGGGACACGCTGCTTGAATCCATGCGTGAATACGGCATCTTCCCGGAAGTCTTTCTTATACCCGACGGCGAAGGGTACAAAGACTTTCTCTGGACATACTACCTGCACGGCGAGCTGCTTAAATCAAGGTTTGACAGGGATTCGCTCCTGGTTGCATTCGGAGGAGGCGTGGTGGGTGACATAACCGCATTTGTCGCCTCCACATACATGAGGGGCATCCGGTACATACAGGTTCCGACCTCCCTGCTGGCGCAGGTGGACAGTTCCGTGGGCGGCAAGACAGGTGTGAACCATCCGCTGGGCAAAAACATGATAGGGACCTTCTACCAGCCCTCACTGGTGGTGATAGACGCGGACACATTAAGGACGCTTCCGGAGAGGGAATTTTACTGCGGCATGGCCGAAATCATAAAATACGGCGTCATAGCGGACAGGGGCCTCTTTGATTCCCTGAAGACCGAGCGGGAAGGGATAATGTCCCTCGGGGACGCCATTATCAGCGTAATCAGGCGGTCATGCGAGATCAAGGCCGATGTGGTCTCAAGAGACGAAAGAGAAGCGGGGATCAGGGCAGTACTCAATTTCGGGCACACGATCGGCCATGCCATAGAGACCGCAACAGGCTATAAAAAACTCCTCCACGGAGAGGCCGTTGCAATCGGCATGTGCGCTGCGGCAGGGCTTGCCGTGAGGATGGGAGTCTTCAGCAGAGATGAGGCGGCTCTCGTAAAGGACCTCATCAGGATGTACAGGCTGCCGTGTGATATACCGGCGGACATCAGTATCCCCGCGGTTATCAGTGCAATGGAGATCGACAAAAAGGCAAGGGCCGGGAGGCTCAGGTTTATCCTGCCCGTATCCATCGGTGAGGTAAGGATAGAGGAAGATGTTGACAGGGAACTGATCAGAGAGGTGCTCTCCTCAGACATGCCGTGATATGCGCAAACAGGGTGTCAGGCCCCTCACATCTCGTTTCTTCCCTCAATGGCCTTTGAGAGGGTCACTTCATCTGCAAATTCAATATCACCGCCTATGGGCAGGCCGTAGGCGATCCGTGAGACCCTGATCCCGAGGGGTTTCAGCACCTGCAGTATGTACTGTGCGGTCGTCTCCCCCTTTGTATTGGGGTTTGTCGCGATAATGACCTCCGAGACGCCGCCATTCTTCACCCTCTGGACCAGCTCTTTTATCCTGAGTCTTTCAGGGGTTATCCCGTCAATCGGCGAAAGCGCCCCGAGCAGGACGTGGTAAAGGCCGTTGTAGATTCCCGTGTTCTCAATGACAATAAGGTTGCCCGGCTCTTCAACCACGCATATCTTCTCCCGGCTCCGGCGCGGGTCGCGGCAGATGGAGCAGACCTCGTCTTCGGTGATATTGAAACACTGGCTGCAGAAGCGCGCATTCTCCTTTATTCTTATGATTGCATTCGCCACTGACAGTGCCTCTTCATGAGGCATGCCCATTATGAAAAATGCAAGCCGCTGGGCGGTCTTCCTCCCGATGCCGGGAAGCCGTGTAAGCTCGTTTATAAGGTTTTCAACAACACCGCCGCTCATTAATCAACCCAGCATATTCCCCAGCCCCGGGATATTCATGCCCCCGGTGATCTTGCTCATGTCCTCGCTGACCATCTGCTGGGCCCTGCGCAGTGCCTCGTTCACAGCGGCGATAACAAGGTCCTGCAGCATTTCTATGTCCTCGGGGTTAACCACGTCTTTCTCGATCTTGATGGAGACGAGTTCCATTGCACCGTTTGCAGTGGCCACGACCATGCCCCCGCCCGCGGATGCCTCCACAGTCTTCTTTTTTGATTCCTCCTGTATTCTGCTCATCTCCTGCTGCATCTTCTGGGCCTGTTTCATCAGGTCTCCGAGCATTTTCTTTGACATAATTCCTCCTTATTCAAGTGACTTGACCTTTATTAATGAGCCGCTGAATATCTTCAATGCCTCCCTGACCATGGGCTCGGAAAAAACCTCTTCCCTTATTTTTTTATTGTCTTTTTCAGCCGTTTCCCCTGGCAGTGACAGTATCTTCAACCGGAGGTCGCGACCGCTTATCTCCCGCAGGATAGAGTTGATGACGGAGGTCCTGGTCTTTATGAAATCCGCAAGCACCGTCATCCCCCCGTTGAATCCTATGGCAAGTTCCGACGCGGTAAGCTCTACGGGCCTGGCCTCCATGAGCTTGCAGGCAAGGAGGTGGTCCCCCGCATCGACCTTCTCAAGCAACCGCCTCCAGAGGACTTCCCGGTCCCCTGTGCCCGTCTCCGGAGGGGCCTCGGGCTGCCTTTTCACCTCTGTTTTTTTTTTCGGGGGGGGAGCTGAATCGCCGAGCATCTGCAGGATGCTTCCGA
>WFVK01000265.1 GCA_015491705.1 Nitrospirota bacterium
GGAAAAACCTATGAAGTCGATGAGGAAGGATACCTGATCGACTGGTCGGTCTGGACGGAAGGAATGGCGGAAGTCATGGCAAAGCAGGATGGTATTGAGCTGACAGACGAGCACTGGGAAATTATCAGGTTCCTCAGAAGCTATTTTGAAAAGTATCAGATAGCACCCATGATCAAGATTCTTACCAAAGAGATCGCCAAGACCATGGGCAAGGAAAAAGGCAACACCAAGTACCTGTACGAACTCTATCCTGCCGGTCCTGCAAAGCAGGCCTGCCGGTATGCCGGACTGCCGAAACCAACCGGTTGCGTATAAGAGAAAACCAAAGTTTAAAGGGTTGCTGCCGCTGTCTTTGAAACACGGGGGGCAGAGGCAGCAACCCTTTAACAGTAAAGAGCTTGTCATCCCCTTTGACTGGTAAGGACTGATGCATATTGAAGAACTGCTGAGAGAAAAGAAACGCGTCATAGTGCAAAAATGGTTTGATCTGACAATAGAGACTTATCCGGAAGCAACCAGAAACTTCCTGAAAACCCCGGCAGAACAGTCTGCAAATCCTGTGGCTGAAACCATATACTCCGCTCTGCACGGGCTTTTTAACGTAATTATAAATAAAGAGACAACAGAGACAGGCGTCGGCTCTTATCTTGATAATGTTATAAGAATAAGGGCCATCCAGGACTTTACGCCGACACAGGCCGTCGGTTTCATCTTCGGGCTGAAGGATGTTATAAGGGAAGAATTAAGAAATAATATCCGCAGGCACGGTATGTATGAGGAACTGATGGAAGTTGAGTCCGGGATTGACCGGATGGCCGCCGCGGCATTTGATATATATATGCAGTGCCGCGAAAAGATATACGATCTCAGGGCTAACGAGGTGAGAAACTGGACATACAGGATTCTGAAACACTCGAATATGCTCAGGGAGCATGAAGGCGAAGGTATCTGACGTTATGTGGCACGGCTGAGAGTGCAGGCCGCTTCGTTTTATTCAGGCATCTGACGCGCGGGCTTTTTTTACCATCCCGTAATTATAAAATTGAAAGAATAAAGGTTTTGTATATTCGCTATAACGCATAATAGTAAAGGGGGTTAATAAATGGAAATGTTCGTTTCCTTCTGCATCGTTGTGTTGCTTGCAGTGATAGCCTTTGCCGGTGTGGAACTGGTTAATCTGCAGTTTCTTTTCGGTGTCATTATTCCATATGCTGCGTTTGCGGTATTTGTTGTCGGCTTTATAAACAGGGTTATTCAGTGGGGGCGCTCACCGGTTCCCTTTCATATTCCGACAACCTGCGGGCAGCAGAAGAGCCTTCCCTGGATCAGGGACAGCAAGCTTGACAATCCCTCGGGGACACTGGGTGTTATCGGCAGGATGGCGCTTGAGGTGTTCTTTTTTCGCTCCCTTTTCAGGAACCTGAAGACCGGCCTTCAGAACGGTGAACTTAAATACACGGGGACAAAATGGCTCTGGCTGGGCGGCCTGATCTTTCATTACTCGTTTTTTATTGTCCTGCTGAGACATCTCAGGTTTTTTACCAATCCGGTCCCGTCATTCGTGGGCTACCTGGATATCCTGGACGGATATTTCAAGTCAGGGTCTCCTAATTTGCTGATTACCGGATGGGTGCTGCTCGGAGCAGTCATATACCTGTTCCTCAGAAGGGCGTTTATCCCCGGTGTAAGGTATATTTCGCTTACGGCCGATTATTTCCCCCTGTTCCTGATAATGGGTGTTGCGCTGTCCGGCATTGTAATGCGCTATTACATAAAAGTGGATATTGTAAGTGTGAAAGAACTGACAATGGGTCTTGTAACCTTTTCCCCGGTCGTTCCTCAGGGAATAGGCTCGATATTCTTTATACACCTGTTTCTCATATGCATTCTCTTTGCGTATTTCCCGTTCAGCAAGCTGATGCATATGGGCGGTGTATTCCTGAGTCCTACAAGAAATCTGCCCAACAACAGCAGGATGCGGAGGCATATAAATCCATGGAACTATGATGTCAAGGTTCATACGTATGAAGAATACGAGGAAGAGTTCAGAGATAAAATGAAATCCGTAGGATTACCGGTAGAAAAGGAGTAATGACATGGCAAAATTACCAAAACCCGAAGAGCTTTCCAAGATAGACTATAAACCTCCCAGAACCGGCTGCGGCTGGAGGGAAACCCCCGTGCAGTTCAAGGAGGGTATGTACTGCTTCGGCTCCAGGCCGAGGTATCTTGAAGAGGTTGGTTTTCCCAATCCGAGGGAATGGAAGCCCAATGAAGAGGACTGGAAGCTGCCGGAAAACTGGAAGGACATTATTCTTGACGGATTAAAAGAGAGGCTCGAGAAGTACCGCTCATTCCGGCTTTTTATGGATATATGTGTGAGATGCGGCGCCTGTGCGGACAAGTGCCATTTTTTCATAGGCTCAGGCGACCCGAAGAATATGCCTGTACTGAGGGCTGAACTGATAAGGTCGGTGTACAGGAAATACTTTACCCCGGGAGGGAAGATTTTCGGACAGTGGGCCGGGGCAAGGGAACTGACCTATGATGTGCTGAAGGAGTGGTGGTACTATTTTTACCAGTGCACGGAGTGCCGGCGCTGCTCGGTGTTCTGCCCTTACGGTATAGACCAGGCCGAGATTACAATGATCGGCAGGGAACTTCTGAATCTGATAGGATGCAATACGGACTGGATAGCAGGCCCGGTGGCCAATTGCTACAGAAAGGGCAATCACCTGGGCCTTGAGCCGCATGCCATAGTAAGCAATCTGGAGTACATGATAGATGACATAGAGGAGATCACGGGCATAAGGGTGGAACCATCCTTCAACCGCAAAGGGGCGGAGATACTTTTTGTTACACCCTCAGGAGATCTCTTCGGTGACCCGGGCACCTATACGTGCATGGGATACCTGATGCTCCTCCACGAAATCGGCCTTGACTATACATGGAGCACTTATGCATCAGAGGGAGGAAACTTCGGTTTCTTTACGTCCATGGAGATGGCAAAGAGACTTAATTACAAGATATACGCCGAGGCCAAGAGGCTGGGGGTCAAATGGATTCTCGGCGGAGAGTGCGGCCACATGTGGAGGGTGGTGCACCAGTTCATGGATACGTGGAACGGCCCGGCTGACTTCCTTGAGGAACCCGTCTCTCCTGTCACAGGGACAAAATTTGAAAATGCAAAAACGACAAAGATGGTGCACATAGCGGAATTTACCGCCGATCTTATCAAAAACGGAAAGCTCAAACTCGATCCGAGCCGGAACGACCACCTCAAGGTCACATTTCACGATTCCTGCAATACATCAAGGGGTATGGGAATACTGGAAGAACCGCGGTACATAATCAAGCACGTGTGCAACAACTTTTATGATATGTCAAAAAATGCAAGCAGGGAAAAGACCTTCTGCTGCGGAAGCGGTTCAGGCCTGAATGCCGGTGAAAATATGGAACTCAGGATGAGGGGCGGATTTCCGAGGGCAAATGCAGTAAAGGAGGTAAAGGAACAGTACGGGGTTAATATGCTTGCAAATATCTGCGCCATTGACAGGGCGGTGTTGCCGACATTGATGGACTACTGGGTCCCGGGCGTGAATGTATGCGGGACGCACGAGCTGGTCGCAAATGCGCTTGTTATGAAGGGCGAAAAAAAGAGGACCATGGACATGAGACTCGAAACCCTTCCGGGTATGGAAGACAGTGAGGAGGAAGAGTAATGTATGACGGAGGCAAAATAATCACCGGTCTCATCATTTTTCTGGCAATAGTTACATTCCCTTTTTACTCGAACATCGGAAAGGCGAATGTCAAACCCGCACCGGACCTTGATACTCCGGCCATTCAGGAACTGGAGGTGAAAAAATGCATAGAACCGACAGGATTCATGAGGGCTAACCATATGAAGCTGCTTAAGCAGTGGATGGATGATCTGCAGGAATTCGACAAGGATACCTACAGGGCATCCGACTGCAAGGTATATGACAGCAGTTATGATACGTGTATGGAATGTCACGTGAGCCAGAAGAACTTCTGTGACAGGTGCCATACCTATGCGGCGGTCAAGCCCTACTGCTGGGAATGCCATGAGCTGGATTAAGGTTGGATGTTTGGGGTATGCAAATATGTAAACCGTGAATCACACGCACGATAAAAAGGTGTTAAAAAACCAACGAGAGAGGAGGAAGTATAAAAGATGATCGATGTCCAGGTTGATACTGAAAAATGCGATGGGTGCGAAGAGTGTGTCAATCTCTGCCCCTCTGAAGTCTTTCAAATGACCGACGGCAAATCAGATCCATACCAGGCTGCGGATTGCGCCAATTGCCTGACCTGTGTGGAATCATGTCCTACCAGCGCCATCACGGTAACGGAGATGTAAGCGCCTCCGCTAACCGCAACAGCAGATAAAAAAAGACGTTCCGGAATCCCGGAACGTCTTTTTTTATTA